>CAYUKE010000012.1:6373-20646 GCA_964445185.1 uncultured Geminicoccaceae bacterium | reverse complement strand
AGCCGCCCGTCGTCCGCCATGAGCATTGCGCCACCGGCCTGCAGGCCGGCATAGCTGTAGAGCCCGGTCGATTTGTAGCCGAAGCAGGGTTGCGTCTCGAACAGGATCTCCCAATCGTCAGCGGTGACCTGTGCCTCCTAGATCGGGCCTTGAAGCGCGAGCCGAGCCAGCCGCGATGTAAAGCACGCGTCGGCAACCGAGTAGTTCGAGTAGATCAGGTAGAGCATGCCGTCGTGATGCAAGACCGAAGAATAACGATGCCAGAAGTACCGCTGGTGCGCCGGGCGTTCGCCACTCTCGAGTGGCGCCATGACCGCCGCAAGGCCGGTCGGCGGCAACGGCAGGTCGAGCGGCTGCGCCTCCAGGGTCGCTATACTCAGGAGCGACAGCCGACCATCGCCCTCAAGCAACAGCGCGTTCTCTCCATAGGAGGCGAGAGTCCCGCCAAGGCCAGCCTCCGTGCGCATATCGCGGGGCTCGAAGCGCTCGAACTCGAGATCGATGAACTCTGAGGACAGACTCGCGACACCATTTTCCGTATGTGTCGGCCCTGTCGGCGTAAGATGAAACACGATGGCTCGGTATGGCCAAATCTCGAAATGTGCGAAGCCTGCACCGCCGAGCGCGGCCGCGCCCAGCCCCGTGACTGCCAATAACGCCAGAATAAACCAGCGCCGCATCAGCCGTCTCTCCAGGCACACTATTTTTCTGTCGACTGACGCGCTGCTGCACTGCGTCGGACGGCAGGTTGGCAATTCGCCGTCATCATATCAAGCGCTAGCGCCTCGGCTTTTATGCCAATCGCCTACGAGAAATAACGTGCGTGCCGCGCCGTCACGCTTGGCTTCGGCTCCTCTGGAGAGGTCGCTAGCCGCCCTGCTGGCTGCGCTGCACCCGGCGCCACGCGCGCACGTTGGCGTTGTGCTCGTCGAGGGTACGCGCGAAAGCGTGCCCGCCGGTGCCGTCCGCGACGAAGTAGTAGTACGGCACGTCCGCGGGTTGCGTCGCTGCGCGGATCGATGCACGCCCCGGATTGGCGATCGGGCCGGGCGGCAGACCCGCGTAGCGATAGGTGTTGTACGGATCGTCAACCTCGAGGTCGCGTCGCAGGAGCGGCCGGTCCAAAGGCCCGGCACCCTCTGTCAGCGCGTAGATGACGGTCGGATCGGTCTGTAGCAACATGCCGTCGCGCAGCCGATTTACGAAGACGCCGGCGACCGCCGCCCGTTCGTCCGAAACCCCGGTCTCCTTCTCGACGATCGACGCAAGGATCAGCGCGTCCTCAGGCGTCGTCAGCGGCAGATCGGGCGACCGCGCGGCCCAAGCTGAAGCCAGCTCGTCAGCCATGGCGGCCTGCATCCGCGCGACCAGGCCTGCACGGTCGTCGCCCCGCGCGAAGAAGTACGTGTCGGGCAACAACGTGCCCTCGGCCGGCAAGGCCGGCAACGCGCCGTCAAGGTCCTCAGCGGCAGCCAGCGCCATGAACGTCTCTTGAACCGTCCAGCCCTCGACGACGGTAAAGCGATACTGGACAACGTCGTGCTCGCGCAGCATCAGCGCCGCGTCGGCAGCGCTGACGCCCGGTGGAAAGATGTACTCGCCGGCCGTCAGCGCACTCTGCGCGCCGCTGAGCCGAACATGTACCTCGAACACCCACGGATCATCGATGACGCCGGTGGCGGCCAGCGTATCGGCAATGGCCGCGAGGCCGCTGCCACGGTCGATCACAACGCGTCGCTCCTCGGTGCTCGGCCCCGGCGCGTTCGCGAGGCGATGGACCGCCGCCAGTCCAAGGGCGGCGACCAGCGCGCCACCCAGCGCCAGCCCGAGCAGGGCGGACAGCAGACGAACCATGCAGGCTCAGAGCTCCGGTCGGACGAAGACGAGGCTCGAATTGGTGCCGCCAAAGCCGAAAGCATTGGAAAGCGCGGCGCGGATGTCGCGACGGCGGGCTTCGTGCGGGACGAGATCAAGGTCGCAACCGTCGGATGGCGCATCGAGGTTGCGCGTGGGCGGACAGACGCCGTGCCGCAACGCCAAGATCGTGTAGATCGCCTCAACGGCCCCAGCGGCGCCGAGCAGATGGCCGATCGCCGATTTCGTCGACGACATAGAGAGCCGGTTGGCGTGCGCGCCGAAGAGCCGTTTGACGGCGCCCAGTTCGATCTCGTCACCGAGCGGCGTCGAGGTGCCGTGAGCATTGATGTAGTCGATGTCGCCCGGGCTCAGGCCGGCCCGGTCAAGCGCCATCTTCATCGCGCGAAATCCGCCATCGCCGTCAGGCGCCGGTGCCGTGATGTGATACGCGTCGCCGGAAAGGCCGTAGCCGATGAGTTCCGCATACACCGTCGCACCTCGGGCCAGCGCCCGCTCGCGCTCCTCCAGAACGACCACGCCGGCACCCTCGGCGATCGTGAAGCCGTC
Organism: uncultured Geminicoccaceae bacterium; assembly: GCA_964445185.1. GTDB lineage: Bacteria > Pseudomonadota > Alphaproteobacteria > Geminicoccales > Geminicoccaceae > JAAAPF01. The sequence goes on along the minus strand of CAYUKE010000012.1, from coordinate 18,222 downwards.
GCGGTCCTTGTCCCACGGTCGCGACGATTTCTCAGGCGTATCGTTGAAGCCGGTCGTCAGCGCTCGCGCCGACGCGAAACCGGCAACGGCCAGCCGGCTCAACGCCGCCTCGGCCCCACCGGCGACCATGACGTCGGCATCGCCGAGCGCGATCGACCGCGCCGCATCGCCAATAGCATGGGCGCCGGTGGCGCAGGCGGTCACGGCGGAGTGGTTCGGGCCTTTGAAGCCGTGACGGATCGAGACGTTGCCGCTGGCCAGGTTGATCAACGCCGAAGGAATGAAGAACGGACTGACCCGCCGCGGCCCCTTCTCGTGGAGCGTCACGGAAGTCTCGTAGATCTCCGGGAGACCGCCGATGCCTGAGCCAATCTGCACACCGATGCGCTCGCGCTCCGCGTCCGACAGCTCGCCATCGAGACCGGCGTCGACGACCGCTTGCTGGGCCGCGGCGATGCCGTAGATGATGAACAGCGAGATCTTCCGCTGTTCTTTGGCGGCCAAGTAGCTATCGGCGTCGAACCCGTCGCGGTCGTTCTTGTCGGGCACCATGCCGGCGACGCGCGACGGGAGGTCAGCGACGTCGAACCGGTCGATCTTGCGTATGCCGCTCTCGCCCGCCGTCAGCCGGCGCCAGTTCGCATCGATCCCATCTCCCAGCGGGGAGACGATTCCGAGGCCGGAAACAACGACTCGTCGCATCGGCATCATTGGCCCTTAGGAGGCGTGTTCCTTGATGAACTCGATCGCGTCTTTAACGGTCGCGATCTTCTCCGCGGCGTCATCGGGGATCTCGCAACCGAACTCCTCTTCGAACGCCATGACGAGTTCGACAGTGTCGAGGCTGTCCGCGCCGAGGTCGTCGACGAAGCTTGCGCTCTCCACCACTTTGTCTTCGTCGACACCGAGGTGCTCCACCACGATCTTTTTGACCCGCTCGGCGACGTCGCTCATTGGGAAATCCTTACGTTGCTCTTGACCACCGGCGCTCTGGGGCCGGAGCCGGGTTGAGGGGGTTGGAAGCGGGTACCGTGTCGTCTTGCTTTAGCGTGCTTCCGCTGGCGTCCGCTCGCCCTCAGGCGTGCTAGCACAGCCCTCGACGCGATGACTAGACCGCGGCGTCGACGCGCCGACGGGCATCGCGTCCGACGTCAGACCATGGCCATCCCGCCGTTCACATGCAACGTCTGACCCGTCACGTAAGCGGCGGCGTCACTCGCCAAGTACAACGCCGCCGCCGCGACATCATCGACGGTGCCCAGACGCCCGCAGGGGATGGCCTGGAGCAGGCGGGTCCGCTGCGCTTCGGGGATCGCGGCCGTCATCGCCGTCTCGATGAAGCCTGGGGCGACGCAGTTGACCGTGACCCCGCGCGTCGCGACCTCCTGGGCTAGCGACTTGCTCATCCCGACGAGGCCGGCCTTCGACGCCGCGTAGTTGCTCTGGCCCGGATTGCCGACAGCACCGACGATCGACGTTACGCTTATGATCCGTCCGAACCGCCGCTTCATCATCCCTTTGAGCGCCGCCCGCGACAGGCGGAACGCCGCCAGGAGGTTGGTCTCGAGAACGACGTCCCACTCGTCGTCCTTGAGGCGCACCGCCAAGTTGTCCCGCGTCAGGCCGGCGTTGTTGACGAGGATGTCGACGCCCCCGCAATTCGCCTCGACGAGCCCGATCAAGCGGTCGGGTTCCTCTGCCAGTGCCAGATCGCCGGCCAGGACGTGCGTCCGCTCGCCCATGTCACCGGCGATGCTTTCGAGTGCCGCTTGCCGCCTGCCACTCAAACAGACGACGGCGCCAGCGGTGTGAAACTGTCGGGCTATCGCGCCGCCGATGCCGCCGCTTGCACCCGTCACCAGCGCCGTCCTGCCGTCCAGTCTGAATGGCGACGGGCGGGCAGCCGGCGGCGCGCTCATGCGGCAACCGCGCCGAGTTCGGCCGCGAATGCGCGAACGTCGTCCGCTGTTTCCAGGCTGACCAGACGAGCTTGCGGCATGCCACGCTTGGCCAAGCCCGTGAGGACGCGTCCGGCACCGGCCTCAATGGCGCAACGCGTCCCGAGGCTGGCCAGCCGACCCATCGTCTCGCGCCAGCGAACGCGGCCGCAGACCTGGGCGACGAGCGCGTCGCGGACGGCAGCCGCACAAGCCCCAAGCGACTGCGCGGTCACGTTCGCAACGACCGGAATGGCCGGCGCCCGTAGCCGCACGTCGGCCAGCGCCTCGGCCATCCGCTCGGCCGCCGGCGCCATCAGTCGGCAGTGAAACGGAGCACTCACTGGCAGGGGGGCCACCCGACGCGCGCCGCGGGCGCGCAATGTTGCCGTCGCCGTCTCCACGGCGTCGCGCGCGCCGCTGATCACCACCTGACCGTCGGCGTTGTCGTTGGCAACATCGACGACACCGTCGACCTCGGCCAACACCGCGCTGACCGTGTCGACGTCGAGCCCAAGAACGGCGACCATCGCACCCTCTCCGACGGCGACCGCGCTCTGCATAGCTTCGCCGCGCAACTCCAGGAGCCTGGCCGCGTCGGTGAGGTCGAGGCTGCCGGCGGCGACGAGCGCCGAGTACTCGCCGAGCGAGTGGCCAGCGACATGCGTGCAGAACGCGTCGAGAGGCCGTTGCACTTCGGTCTCGAGCGCCCGGACGGTAGCGATGGAGACGGCCATCAACGCCGGCTGCGCGTTGCGGGTCAGCGTCAGCTCTGCTTCGGGCCCCTCGGCCATCAGGCGCGTCAGCGGCCGCGCGAGGGCGTCATCAACCGCGTCAAAGACCTCACGCGCCGACGCCAACTCAGCCAGTCGTGCGCCCATGCCGATCCGCTGGGACCCTTGCCCAGGAAAAAGAAACGCCGTTGTCATCGCAAACTCAGCAGTGTCGGGAGTGGGCGTCCTGTTACCCGCGGTCCCCTGGCTGTCAAGCCGCTTGCGGCGCCGAGAGCATTGCGTATATATCGCGCCTTCGGATTTGGTCGGTGTCGTCGGCGCCGCCTTAGCCGCGTTGTGCGGCTATGCGGACGGTGCCATTCGGACGCCCTTCAACGCAACGAGCGAACGTCACGCATGCCCCTCTACGAACACACTTTCATTGCGCGACAAGACCTTTCGGCGCAGCAGGCACAGGGTCTCAGCGAGACCTATGCGGAGCTGATCGCCGAGCAGGGTGGTACAGTGGCCAAGACCGAGTACTGGGGTTTGCGCAGCCTCGCCTACCGGATCAACAAGAACCGGAAGGGGCATTACGTGCACCTGCAGGTCGATGCACCTGCGGCGGCGATGGATGAGCTTGAGCGATCACAGCGCTTGAACGAGGACATCCTGCGCTACCTGACCTTGAAGATCGACAGTCTCGTAGAGGGTCCATCGATCATGCTGCAGGCGAAATCCGCCCGCGACGAGCGGACACGTCGCGATCGAGCGTAACGCGCCGCGACGTCGCCCCCTCAACAACGCTCATCTGAACGTGGACTGCCATGACTGACCCTTCTTCCCGCCCCGGCGGCGACGCGCGCCCGGAACGCCCCGAGCGGGGTGATCGGCCGGACCGCCGCGAACCGCCGCAGATCACCATCCGTCGGCCGTTCTTCCGCCGCCGCAAGGCGAGCCCTTTCGCCCACCCGGATTCGCCCGCCATCGACTACAAGGACGTCAAGCTCCTGCAGCGCTTCGTTTCGGAGCGCGGCAAGATTGTGCCGCGACGGATTACTGCCGTGACCGCGAAGGAGCAACGCGCCCTCTCACGCGCGATCAAGCGCGCGCGGCAGCTCGCGCTGTTGCCGTATGTTGCGCAGTAGCGGCAGGCCGGCGGAGAAACAACGATGCAGGTTATTCTTCTAGAGCGCGTCGAGAAGCTCGGGCAGATGGGGCAGATCGTCAACGTGCGACCCGGTCACGCGCGCAATTACCTGATCCCGCAGGGGAAGGCACTTCGCGCGACGAAAGCCGCGTTGGACGCCTTCGAAACGCGCCGCGTCGAGCTCGAGGCCGACAACCTCAAGCGGCGTGAAGACGCGATCGCCGTCAAAACCGATGTGGACGGTCGCTGCGTCGTGCTGATTCGGCAAGCGAGCGAGACGAAACACCTCTATGGGTCGGTGAGTGCGCGTGACATCGCGGAGGCGTTTACGGCATCCGGCGTGGTCCTCGACCGCCGCCAGGTGCGCATTGACGCGCCGATCAAATCGCTGGGCCTGTTCGACGTCCGTGTTGCGTTGCATCCCGAGGTAGATACGGTCCTGCAGGTGAACATCGCCCGCTCGCAGGAAGAGGCGGACATCCAAGCTGGGAAGATCGCACCGCCCGGCGAGCAGGATATCGACGTCGAGAGCGACGATGACGGTGACGCCTATGAAGAAGGCGCAAGCTTCGCCGACGTCATCGAGCAAGAGCTGGCGGATGCCACTGCCGAACGGCCCTGAGCAACTGGTCTAGCTGCGGCGCAGCATCGGTGCTAGCCTGCGGCGAGTGGCGGCGCGCCGTCGTCGATGCGATCGTGAAGGACTCTGTCGCATGCCCGGGAAGACCTCTCCTGAATCCTCTGCGACGGGTCAGCCGCCGATCGTCGTAAAGAAGTACGCAAATCGCCGCCTCTATAACACGAGTTCTTCAAGCTACGTCACCCTTGAGGAGCTAGCCAATTTACTTCGGAGTGGACGAGAATTCGTCGTCTTCGATGCTAAGTCTAACGAAGATATCACGCGTTCCGTTTTAACCCAGATTATTCTTGAAGAGGATAGCAAGGGACGGAACCTACTTCCTGTTCCATTTCTTCGCCATCTGATCGGGTTCTATGACGAGAGTAGTTACGCTGTTCTGCCGCGCTATCTTGAAATGACGATGGAGCATTTTATTCAAAATCAGGAACAGATGCAGCGCTACTTAGAAGGGACGATGGGTCGTTTCTTCCCGATGACACCGTTCAACGACATGACACGGCAGAACATGGCGCTCATCCAGCAGGCGACCTCCATGTTCGCGCCCTTCACGCCATCACGAGATCCGTCGGCGAAGGCCGGCCCAGCCAGCGAAGCCGAGGAGCGTGCGGTCAAGGAACGAGAGATTGAGGCTCTTCGTCAAAGGATTGAACTGCTTGAGGCGGAACTCGCCGCAAGAGATGGTATGAGTGCTGCACGCTCAGTAAGCGGCACAGACGGCTGAGCTGGTGATTGAGCCGTACGTGGTATCGGCGCGCACTGCCTAATCTCGTTTTCAGCGCATGTAGCTGATATAGCTACTCCAGTATCGTTCGACCGCTACGAGTGTGCGGTTAATTGCCGTCAGCTGCTCTTCAGTGGCGATACCGTCGGCTAGATCGCTGGCGTTCCGCTGATAGAGCTGGTCGATCTTCTCGGTGAGCGACAACCCTTTGTCTGACAGACGAACGCGGGTCATCCGACGGTCGTGCGGCGATCTCTCCTGCTGTAGATAGCCGTTCTCGACGAGCTTTTTCACATTGTAAGACACGTTGGAACCTAAGTAATAGCCGCGTGCTGTGAGTTCCCCCACAGTTAGCTGCTCCTCGTTGATGTTAAAGAGGATCAAGGTCTGAACATTGTTGATGTCTTCAACGCCCAATCGATCCAGCTCGGTCTTGATGACGTCGAGGAAGCGGCGATGCAGTCGCTCGATGAGCCGAATGCTTTCTAGATAGCTTTGTTTCACGCAACCACCGCGTTAGTTGTGATGCCAGAACAGCCCCGCGAGGCGTCAGCTACAACATCCACCTGTTACCTCCGTTCTAACAGTTTGATGATAACGGAAAAGTCCTTTTTTTGCCGTGTGAACGACCCTAAGTTGAGGGATCGCTGACGAGGCGTGCCGCCGCGGGCCGCCGAAAAGACATCGACAGCACCGCCAGAGTGGCCCGTCGCCAGTTGCGCTGCGCGCCGTCACGTGCGCGGGCACACCCAAGACGCGTGCCGTCAACAACCGCCCGCCGGCGCGACGATCCGACTAAACCGCCGAACTGCGGGCTCAGGACCAGTCGAGTGCCAAGTCGCCCTCCGGTAGCGGCGCGAAGTGCGCGGCGACCATCGCTTCATTGACCTCTTCAAGCTGGGATGGCCGCCACCGCGGTTGCTGATCCTTGTCGATAAGCACGGCACGGACGCCCTCGAAGTAGTCGTGGTCGGCGAGCACGCGTTGGACCATCCGAAACTCGAGGCGCATGGCGTCGTCGAAATTGAGGTGGCGACCGCGGCGCAACTGAGCAAAGGCGACGCAGACACTCAACGGTGAGCGGGCCTTCACGACCGCCCAAGCTTCCACCCCCCAACCGGTGGGTTCGGCCAGGGCCGCCTCACCGATCGCGGCGACACTCGGCCGATCGAAGACGGTGTCGATCACGGGGCGACGGAGGGCCGTCTCCGACGGCTCCGCCGGCACGGCGAACGCTGCGATGGCGGCGTCGACCTCGCTGCCGTCCCCGACCTCCACCAGGCGGCCGATCAGATCGTCCAAGCGGTCGCTGGGCACGAAGTGGGTGGCTATGCCCGCCGCAAGCGTGTCGGCCGCCCTGAGCCGCGTTCCGGTTAGCGCGAGCCACAGCCCCAAACCGCCGGGCATGCGGCCCAAGACGTAGGTGCCGCCAACATCGGGAAACATGCCGATCGCCGTCTCGGGCATGGCGAACAACGTGCGCTCGGTAGCGACCCGATGGCTCCCATGTACGGAGATACCGAAGCCGCCGCCCATGGTAACGCCATCGATGACCGCCACGTAGGGCTTCGGGAAGTGCTTGATCCGCCAATTCATGCGGTACTCGTCGTAGAAGAATGGCGCCGCGGCGGCGACGCCGTGCTCCTTGGCCAGGCGGGCGACTTCCATCACGTCGCCGCCGGCGCAGAACGCGCGCTCGCCCTCACCCGTGACAAGCACGGCGACGACCTGAGGGTCGTCGCGCCAATCGGCCAGCGCGCGGCTGGCCGATTGGATCATCTCGCGCGTCAGGGCGTTGAGGGTCTTGGGGCGATCGAGATGGATGCGGCCCAGCCGACCCTCTACGCGACAGTCGACGTCAGCCATCGCGACGACACTCGAATTGAAGACGCGCCGGAACCCGGTGGGTGTTGCTCAACGGCATGATCTGGTTGGCACCTTCCAAGATCGACCGAGAAAGCGGGTCTCCACGAGGCGGCTCGATACGCGCGCGAGGATATCGCTCAATCAACGCGGGCCGCGCGGCTGCAGCAAAGCCGGAAGTCCACTACATTGCCCCGCTGAATCCGGGGTATCGAGGTCGGAACGGCAGGTCAACCGCGCCCGCCGCAAGGTTGCCGCGTAGCGCACTTTCCGCGCGGCGTGGGGGAGAGGACGAGCTGATGCAGACGGGGCTAGGGCGCTTCCCGACCAGCCGCATGCGGCGCCGGCGTTCGGCCCATTGGATCCGCCGCGTCGCCGCTGAGAACGTCCTCGCGCCCGCCGATCTTATCCTCCCGATCTTCGTCATTGACGGTGTGGATCGCGTCGAGCCGGTCGCGGCCATGCCAGGCGTGAGCCGCCTCACCATCGACCGCGCCGTCGCCGTTGCCCGGGACGCCGTTCGGCTCGGCGTCCCGGCCCTGGCGCTGTTTCCCTGCTCGCCCGACCACGTGAAGACAGAAGACGGCCGCGAGGCGACCAATCCCGACAGCCTCATCTGCCGCGCCGCGCGTGCGCTTCGGGAAACGAGCCCTGATCTAGGCCTCATCGGCGACGTCGCGCTCGATCCCTACACCAGCCATGGCCAGGACGGCATTCTTCGCGACGGCTGCATTATCAACGACGACACGGTCGCTGTCCTCGCCGAACAGGCGCGGGTGCAGGCGCAGGCCGGGTGCTGCACGGTCGCCCCATCCGACATGATGGACGGCCGCATCGGTGCCGTCCGCCAGTGCCTCGACGCGGCCGGGCTTGGGGAGACCCGCGTGCTCGCCTATTCGGCCAAGTACGCGTCTTGCTACTATGGCCCCTTTCGCGAAGCGGTCGGGTCCGCCAAGGCGCTGGGAGCGGCCGACAAACGGACCTATCAGATGGACCCTGCCAACGCGCACGAGGCGCTGCACGAGGTCGCGATGGACCTCGAGGAGGGTGCGGACCTGGTGATGGTCAAGCCGGCGCTGCCCTATCTAGACATCGTTCATCGCGTGAAGACGACGTTCGGCGTTCCCACGCTCGCTTATCAGGTTTCTGGGGAGTACGCCCAGCTCAAGGCCGCGGCTGCCCAGGGCTGGCTGGACGGCGACAAGGCCATGCTGGAAGCGCTGCTGTCGATCAAGCGGGCCGGCGCGGATGCGATCCTGACCTACGCCGCGCTCGAGGTTGCGCAGCAGCTGCAAGGCTAGCCATCAGCGGTGAGGCTTCGATCTCTCGCATGGGCGAGCTGGACGATCATCCGCTCGAGCGAGCAGGGCGCGCCCGTCGTGTCATCGACGTAGCGCACGTATCGGAGGTAGGCGGCGGCAAAGACCTGCTCAAGTGGAACGCCGGGCCGTCGCCGCGCACACACTTGGCGGTCACGCGTCAACCCCCAACCGGCGTAGAACGGAAGACCGAAGCAAGTGACCGGCAGCCCCGCGATCAACGCCTCGAAGCCGAGAAGGCTCGACACGGTGTAGACCGCGCTGGCGCGGTCGAGCAGCGCCCAGGGGTTGACGCTGTCGGTCACCAGCCGCGCGCCGACGGCGGCCGCGGCATCGCTCAGATAGCCCTTGCGTCCGCCGACGATGGCATCCGGGTGCGTCTTGACGACAACGCGCGCCGGACCGTACTCCGCGACGGCGAGGTGGAGCATGGCCTGGAAGTCGTCCGTCGTCGCGCCGGCCATCGGCACGGAAACATCGCCACGGCGCTGATCGACCACCAGCGCGACGCGATCATCGATCGTTGCGGGCGCCAAGTCAGACGCGTGATTGTACTTGCTGACGCGATGACGGCGAATCAACGCCATGGCCGCCGCAGCCCGATCGAGCGAGCCCGTCTCCCAGCCATCCCGCTCGGCGATCAGCCGCTCCAGCAGCGACGGCCGGGTGGCGTCATAGTAGATCCCGACCGGGTCGGCGACCAGGGAAAGCCCGGGTTCCCCAACGACGCCCGGTCGAACCGATCGTAGAAAGCCGTCTTCCAGGGTGACGTAAGGCAGCGCGTGCCGTGCAGCGATGCCTCGCGCCGCTTCGCTGAATGGGCGACCGATGCCCCAGCTCGCGATCGCGTCGGCCCGACGCAGGCGCGCGACCTGGCCGAGCAAACCAGCGCCCAGCACGTGCCGTGGCCCGAGCCACGCCAGCCGGGCCTCCGGCAGAAGGGCCCGCGCATGTGGCAGGCGGACGGTGTTCAGGCCGACCACGCCGAGGCGCCGGACGCTGAGGCGCGCGTGGACGGGCCGCGGCATATCCGGGTCAACCGCCAACGGCAGATGGCCAGCTGCGCGCGCGGGGGCTCCTTGCTTGCCCGACGCAACGCTGGAGACTGAGAGCGCCCGGCGGCAGCGGCGCGGCCTGCCGGAACGGACACGCGCCACACCGCCCGCCGCGGCCGCCGATCGGCACCCAGGAACCACGCTCTACGGGACGATACGACAATGCAGGTGCGCCAGTATCACGCCGGGGAGGTGCTGTTCTGCGAAGACGACGCGAGCGACTTCGCCTGCCGCTTGGTCGCCGGCACGGCAGACATCGTCAAGCTGCACGACGGCGAGGCGGTGATTCTGGGCAGCGCTGGACCGGGCGAGTTCGTCGGCGAGATTGGCGTCAGCGAGGGGTTGCCGCGGAGCGCTACCGTGGTCGCGGCGAGCGCGGTCACGGCGGAGATCCATCCCAAAGCCACGCTGCTGAAACGGATCAGCACCAACAAGGACTTGGCACTGCGACTGCTGGTGCGTCTCAGCGAGCGGCTGAAGGCGGCCAATCGCGCCCTCATCGACGCGGTCACCACTGCCGGGTCGGGCCCCGCCGGGACCACGCCCGTATCGGGGCAGCCAGGCGTCCAGCTCTTCGCCGACGGTGCTCAGCTGGCGGCCGCGCTCCCGCGCGACGGCATCGTGGTCGAAACGTTTCCCTTCGTCGTCGGTCGCGAGCGCGAGACCCACGCGCCCTGGTCGGCCGCCACCGCCAACCTCGCCTTGCCCGACGCGCGCCCCTAGCGCCTGTCGCGGGCGCACTTCGAGATCGACGTCGAGGATGGCGCGTTCGTCGTTCGGGACCTGCGCAGCACGCTCGGAACGACGGTCAACGGGCGCGGCCTGGGCCGCATGTTCGGTGCCGACACCGCCGCGCTCGAGGCCGGCGAGAACCTCGTCGTCGCCGGCGATCGGCGGTCGCCGTTCCGCTTTCGAATCCTAATCCAGCCCGACCACTGAGGCTTCGTTAACCTAGCTTTGCGATCCTGTCGGCGGCGAACAGGAGCGCAGCGTTGAAGAACGACGTCCAGCCGATCATCAAGAAGGTCAAGAAGGGCGGGCACGAGCACGCGCATAGCGCGGCTTGGAAGGTTGCCTATGCCGACTTCGTGACGGCGATGATGGCGTTCTTCCTGCTGCTCTGGCTTCTCAACGTCTCGACCGACGAGCAGAAGCTCGGCATCGCCAACTACTTCCTGCCGACGACGGCCGACAAGAGCGAGCACGGCAGCGTCGGCTTTTCGGGTGGGATGGTCACCGACATCGAAGGCCCGTTGAACATGCCGCCGATGAGCATGCCGAGCGTGGTCATCGGCCTGCCGAACGAGGATGCGGGCGGCGAGGGCACCGGCGATGGCGACGGGGAGGAGTATGAGGACCGGAGCGATGCCGGCGCCCTCGTTCCCGGCAACCTGACCCACGACGAGGGCGTTCCGCAGCAGGTCGAGGTGTCGGATCGAAGCTCCGAGGAGCGGCAGTTCCAGCAGATCGAGGAGCGGCTGCGCGAGGCGATCCGCAACGATCCCGAGCTGCGCCGTCTCGAGGAGAGTCTCGAGATCGACCGCACCGACGAGGGGCTACGTATTCAGATCGTCGACCAGGACGAGCGCTCGATGTTTCCCCGCGGCAGTGAGGCCATGTACCCGCACATGAACGCGCTCCTCGCCAAGGTGGCGCAGGCGATCGCCGACACCCCCAATCGCGTCTCGATCAGCGGCCACACCGACGCGAGCCCGTTCCGCGCCGGCAGCGCGGGCGACAATTGGACGCTTTCCAGCGCCCGGGCCAACGCCGCCCGCAAAGTGCTGGTCGGCGCCGGCCTCGCCGAGCCGCGCCTCGCCAACGTCGCCGGCAAGGCCGACACCGAGCCGCACGAACCCGACGACCCGCTGGCCGCCAGCAACCGGCGGATCGGCATCGTCCTCCTCTACGGCGGCGGCCCCCGCCCCGAGCTCGCACCCGAGCCGCTCGGCAGCGCCTTACCGCCCCCACCCTCCGTCCACGGCTGGCAGCCTTAAGCGGACGCGCAGTGAGCGATGACCTAATGCAAGGTCCAGCCCGAAGCGGCCGCTTTCGTTACCTTGGCGCGCAAGACGGCTCTACGATGCAAACGGGTGAAAGATCGCGGACGCGTGTCCTCTGCTGTGGGCGAGGACAGCCACTGTTCAATCAGTCTTCGACGCTCCGCTAAGGAACGACGGCAACTGCATCGACCTCAACACGCACATCCTCACGGAATAGCGCTGCCACACCAACGAGCGCGCTCGCCGGTGGTTTCGACGCTGAAACAAACTCGTCACGCACCGAACGTATCAAGTGAAGCTGCTCCGGTTGGAAATCACTCACGTAAATCGTCAACCGGACGACGTTCGAGAAATCCGTATTCGCTGCTTTTAACGTCTCACCGATGTTCTGAAAGACTTGGTGGAGCTGCTCTTCCAGCCCATCACCTACGACTATACCATTTGTGTT
>CAYUKE010000012.1:0-6273 GCA_964445185.1 uncultured Geminicoccaceae bacterium | reverse complement strand
TATTGCGCTTCGTGGGCGATCAGCCAGCTGTCGTGTAACCACTTTTCGGTTCGTCGATGACCAGGGATAGTGACCCAGACTATGTCACGTTCGAACACGATGACCTCACCGTCAGTTCCGACGATCACCCAAAACCAGCGCCCGTCAGCAGCGTTGCGCATTTTCACTTTCATGCCACCAATCGTTGTCTTCAGATTGCCAACGCCATTGCCAATCGTTATCTCCTCGTCATGTCGCGCAATCCAATGAAGCTCTAGGCTCTCGAGCAGATCCGGCGCCGCGCGCTGCAGGAACTCGAGTGCGACTTCTTGCGCGACTCGTTCGGTCGGCAGCTCGCCCGAGGCCAGCAACTGCTGCATTCTGACGAAGCCCTTGAGGCGGCCCAGATCGTCGTGAAGCCAGCTCACGTGCTCCCCGCCTAGCCCAGCATTGCGACCGTCGACGCGCTCGTTCCTGATCAGAACAGCGGGCGTGCCATCGACCGCAACACGTCGACGCCAAACCTCGTGGTAGCCCTTCGGAAGCGATGCCAACGCGGTTGAACCGTCCACGCGTCGGGTAGGAACTGTGGTCACCTCTGCCATTGTCGCCTCAGCTGTTGCAGGTGTGCAGACGGCAAGCGCAACGAGCGCACGAACCAAGCACCGTCGAGAAGAATAGCACCTTACGTCAGGTGTAGATTTTGGCCATTCAGCGTTGTCGCATATTGCCAATGACTACCTCCTCGCCTCTTCGATAAGACGCTCGATCTTCGCGATATTGGCCTCAACCTCGGCGCGGAACTGCGCCAGCTCGGCGATCTTGTTGCTCGTCTCCTTCAATTGGGCTTTTAATATCTCCAACACCTTGCGCTTTCCACGAATACCCGTAGGATCTTCAAAATATAGGTCGATAACTGATGAAATCTCATCGAGACCCAGTCCCAGCTTCTTAAGAGCGCCAATCTTCTCCAATCGCCGAACAGCCTCTTCGTCAAAGTACCGATAGCCTGCACCCTCTCGTTCGACTGGATGGAGAAGGCCCAGACCCTCGTAGTAGTGGATCGTGCGATGGCTAACGCCGGTTCTGTCAGCCAACTCGCCGATCCTCATCAGTTTCTGCGACTTGGATACGCTTTTCATTGATGGAGTGATATCCGAACCAAACCTGACGTCAAGTGGAGATTGCGCGATCTTGGCACGCTAGTCTCGTCGGCAAGGGTAGGTCAGGCCCATTGGCATTCTCCGCGTTGCGAGCGCACACGCGACGCCAGATTCGTGTCGGGGCGCCTGCGCCCTCATGACCGGCTTTGACGCGACCCTGCCGAAAGCGCGGGCAGCGGAAACGGGCGTGGCGTGTTCGACAACGGTCGTCGCGATGGGATCCGCCCCTATCCCTTCCCCTTCCAACGCCGAGCTTGGCGGCTCCAAACGAGCCTCGCCCCGAGGTCGAGCCGGCGACCTCGCCTGCGCCGTTCTACAACGGCACCATCGCAAGCTGGACCGGCTCGTCACCGAGGCCGGTCGTGGTGTCGCCAGCGCCGGCGACGTCGTCGAGCTTCCCGGTGCCGCCGGGGCCGGGCTCACGGACCTCGCCATCGCCGGCCTCGACGCGCACGCGCGCCGCCAGACAGAAGGCGATCTGGTGGCACGGCGACGGGTGCTGCGGCCCGCTCCAGCCGCCCGAGCGCGTCCGTTAGACTGGGCGCGCGGCGGGCTAGCCCGTCGACACCAGCAAGGGCCGCGCCGGCGGCGCGAAGACCCGCATCGCGAGCTCGATGGCGTGGTCGGCGACGTGCGAGCCGCCGTGCGCGTCCTCGCAGATCTGCACATAGCGCATCGCCGTCAGGTCCGGACTCTCGCTCATGCCGCGGCGTAGGGCGAGAGGCCGCGAGCGACGTGGCCGCCGTGCCCGGGGCTGGCGACCACCTTCCCGGCGTCGGCCACCACCGCGCCGCGGCAGATGGTCATCACCGGCCAGCCGGTGACGGTGAAGCCCTCCCAGGGCGTGTAGTCGGCGCCATGGTGCAGGCCCGCCTGGCGGATGGTCTCCACCCGAGTCGGGTCCCAAAGCGCGAGATCGGCGTCCGAGCCGGGCGCGATCGTGCCCTTCTGCGGGAACAGGCCGTAGAGCTTGGCGTGGTTGGTGGCGGTCAGCGCCACGAACTGCTGCGGGCTGATCCGTCCCTTGCTCACGCCTTCCGAGAAGAGAATGGGCAACCGCGTCTCGATGCCGGGAATGCCGTTCGGCACCCAGCGGAACGAAGTTCTTGCCTTCGGATGCAGCTTGCCGTCGGTGGCCTCGTAGCGAAACGGGCAGTGATCGCTGGAGAAGGTCATGAACGCGCCCTGCTCCAGCCCCTGCCAGATCGCGGCTTGGTCCGCCTCGGTCCGCGGCGGCGGCGAGCAGACGTACTTGGCGCCGGTCATGTCCATGTTCAGCCCGCGCAGGTCGTCGGCGGTGAGCGTCAGGTATTGCGGGCAGGTCTCGGCGTAGACCTTGAGACCGGCGTTCTGCGCCCAGCGGATCTGCTCAAGCGCCGCGGCCGAGCTGACATGGACGATCATCAGCGGCACGCCGGTCAGCTGGGCGTGGCTGATCGCCCGGTGCGTCGCCTCGCGCTCGACCACGTCGGGCCGGCTCGGCGCGTGGAAATAGGGTGCGGTGTCGCCAACCGCCTCATAGCGGTCCTGGAGAAACTTGATGCTGTCGTAGCCCTCGGCGTGAACCATGACGAGCGCCTGCTCGCGCTTCGCCACCGCCATCACCTCGAGCATCTGGCGATCGTCGAGGACCAAGTCGTCATAGGTCATGAAGACCTTGAACGAGGTGTAGCCGTCCTTGACCAGCGCCGGCAGCTCCTGGCCAAGGACCGCCGGCGTGGCGTCGGAGATGATCAGGTGGAAGCTGACGTCGATCAGGCAGTTGCCGTCGGCGAGCGCGTGATAGGCCGTGACCGTCTCGCGTAGGCTCGTGCCGCGGCGCTGCAGCGCGAAGGGCATCACCGTCGTGTTGCCGCCGCAGGCCGCCGCCGCCGTGGCGCTCGCAAAGTCGTCGGCCATGACGATGCCCTCGCCCGAGTACTGGGCGATGTGCACGTGGCTGTCGATGCCGCCGGGCAAGACCCAGAGGCCGCGCGCATCGATCGTCCGCGCCGCCCCCTCCAGCCGGTCGGCCAACGCGGCGATCCGCCCGCCCCGAATGCCGACGTCGCAGCGGACGTGATCGGTCGCCGTGATGACCTCGCCCCCGGCGACAACCAAGTCGAAGTCGGCCATGCTCGCTCCGTCCGCCGATGTCCCCCAGCAGCCCAGTGAGCGGCCGGCCGGCGCCGCGTCAACGGCGACGACTTGCGGCGCGTCGACCCGGCCCCGACTTAGGAGGCCATGACAAGCTGTGCTCAACCTGTTGTGGGCGCTCGCCGCATGCTGGTCGTCGGCGCCAGCCGGGGCATCGGCGCGGCCGTTGCCGCGCATTACGCCGCCACCGCGAGCGAACTCCTGACGGTCGCCCGCTCGCCCTGCACGAACGGGACCTGGGTTCCGGCCGACGTCGCGGACGCCGCTGGGATCAACGCCGTCGTCGGCGCAGTCGGCGAAGGTCCCCTCGACGCCCTGCTCTACACCGGCGGAACCTGGGAGGCGGGCGCGTTCACCAGCGCCTACGAGTTCGCCAGCTCGAGCGCAGCGGAGACCGATCGCGTGCTCGCCGTCAACCTGCTCGCTCCGATCAAACTGGTCCACGCCCTCCTCGACAACCTGCGCCGCGGCCGCAACCCGCGCGTGCTGTTCGTCGGCGCGCTCAGCGGGCTCGACAACATGGCAACGCCCGAGGTCGCCAACTCGGCCTCCAAGTACGGGCTGCGTGGCGCCGCGCACGCGCTGCACGCGGCGCTTGCCGGCACCGGCATTGGGGTGACGGTGGTCAATCCCGGCAACGTCGCCACCGAGGAGGTCATCGACGACATCGCCCGCGGCGACTTCGGCCCGCAGACCCCGATCCCGCTGGCGGACCTGCTCGCCGTCATCGACTGCGCGCTCAACCTGTCGCCCGCCTCGGTCGCGAGCGAGATCAACCTGATGCAGCTCGATGCAGGCTGACCCGCCGCTGGTGGGCAAGCGGCCGCCGTCGGGCTAGCAACGGCCATCGGCGCCGCCACGCGAGGACACGCACGATGGACACGCTGACCGTCACCGCCGGCCCTTTCAACTTCGCGGCCCGCTTCGAGCGCGCGCTGGCGCCGCGGACGGTGGCCGCCTTCCGCGCCCGTATGCCCTTCGAGAGCCGCGTCGTGCACGTCCGCTGGAGCGGGGAGGCCGTCTGGATCCCGCTCGGCGACCTCCAGTTCGGCGTCGGCTACGAGGACGCGACCAGCCACCCGGCGCCGGGGCAGATCATCCTCTATCCGGGCGGCGTCAGCGAAACCGAGATCCTGCTCGCCTATGGGGGGGTCCGTTTCGCCTCGAAGGCCGGCCAGCTCGCCGGCAACCCGTTCATCACCCTCACCTCCGACCTCGACAAGCTCCCCGCACTCGGCCGGCTCTGCCTGTGGGAGGGCGCCCAGCCGATCCGCTTCGCGCTCTGACGAGCGACGAGGTATCGTTGCGTCGGTCCGTTGCGCACCCTCAGCGCGCATCGTGGCTGGACTGCGGAGCGCACCTGCCGCATTAGCCTCGCCACCGGCGGTCGGCAGGGCCGCTTGCGAGGGAGGAATGACGATGACGAAGGTTCGAACGTGGGCAGCGGCGGCGGTCCTGGTGGCGCTGGCGGCCTGCACGACACCAGAGGAGCCGCAGGTCGAGACGGCGTCACGCGAGCGGATGGTCGAGACCTCGGCCGTGGTCGAGGCGGTGGCGGCGGAGCGGCGGGAGCTGATGCTGCGGGCCGCCGACGGGCGCCTGTTCACGGTCACCGCCGGCCCGGAGGTTCGCAATTTCGATCAGATCGACGTCGGCGATCAGGTTCAGGTGGTCCTGTTCGAGAGCGTTGTCGCCTCGATGGCGAGCGCCGATCAGGCGGCGCAGGAAGACGCGGTCGTCGCCGTAGAGCGAGCGCCCGAGGGAGCGAGGCCCGGGGTTGCGGTTGCCAGCGAGGTGCAGACGACCGTCGACTTCGTGTCGTTCGATCCGGTCACCGACGTTGCGACCTTCACCACGCCCGACGGCCTGAGCCACAGCGTCGTCGTCGATCCGGCGATGCGCGACTTCGCGCTTCGCCGTCAGCCGGGCGATCGGATCAACCTGACGCTCACCGACGCGATCGCGGCAACGATCGTCGAAACCGGCAGCTGAGCCTAGCGCACGTCGAGGCCGACGCGGGCAGCGAGCGCCCGCAAGGCCCGACCGCGGTGGCTGATGGCCGCCTTCTCCTCCGGCGCAAGCTCGCCGCAGGTGCGGGTGTCGCCGTCCGGCTGGACCATCGGATCGTAACCGAACCCGCCTAACCCCCGCGGCGGCCAGACGAGCGTGCCGGCGAGCCGGCCCTCGGCCGTCTCCTCGTGGCCGTCGGGCCAGGCGAGGACGAGCACGGCGACGAACGCGCAGCCGCGCTCGGCGGCGGCGAAGCTCCCATAGCGCTCGGCGAGCTCGTCGTGGACCCGCCGCATGGCGACGCTGAAGTCGTTGCCGGGCCCGGCCCAGCGGGCGCTGACGACCCCGGGCGCGCCGTCCAGCCCCTTCACCTCAAGGCCGCTGTCGTCGGCGAGCGCAGCCCGGCCGGTCGCAGCGACCGCCGCGCGGGCCTTCAGCCGGGCGTTCTCGATGAAGGTCGCCCCCGTCTCCTCCGGCTCCGGCAGATCGCCCGCGCCGTGGAGAACCAAGCCCGAGGGGCCGAGCAGACGCTGGAAGTCCTTGACCTTGCCGGGATTATGCGTGGCGAGAAGCAGGTCCGGCCCGGCGAGGCGGCGCCCGCTCAAATGCCGAGTGCTCGCTGCTGGAGGCGGACGAGTTCGGCCGTGCCATGCACCGCCAGCGCCATCAGCGCGTCGATCGTCGCCGGGTCGAGGGGCACGTCTTCAGCGGTCACCTGCATCTCGACGACCTTGCCGGAAGCGGTGAGGACGAAATTGGCGTCGGCCGCCGCGGTCGAGTCCTCGCCATAGTCGAGGTCGAGGAGGCAACCGCCGTCGACGAGGCCGCAGGAGATGGCGGCGACAGGCTCGAGGAGCGGCAAGCGCGGCAGGTCACCCCGGGCGACGATGGCGGCGAGCGCTCGGTGCAGCGCGACATAGCCGCCGGTGATCGAGGCCGTCCGCGTCCCGCCGTCGGCCTGGAGCACGTCGCAGTCGACGACGCC
>CAYUKE010000011.1:0-20678 GCA_964445185.1 uncultured Geminicoccaceae bacterium | reverse complement strand
GAGGATGCGATCGCCTGCTTGGAAGGGGATGGCGTAGAACGCCATGTCGAAGGCTCGCGTCGCGTTCTCGACGAAGGCGATCTCGTCGGGCCGGGCGTTGAGAAGCTGCGCCGCGCTTCGATAGAAGGCCTCAAGTCGGGGCTCCGCTTCGGCCTTCGCCTCGTAGCCGCCGATGCGCCGTTCCTGCTCGAGATGCCCGACGACCGCGGCGTGCACGGCATCGGGGGGCAGGCTGGCGCCCGCGTTGTTGAAGTGCGCGCGCTCTGTGACTCCCGACGTGGCAGCCCGCAGGGCGGCCACGTCAAGCATGGCTAGGCCGAACGGCGCGCAGGCTCGATCTCGACCATTTCCAGGGATTGGTCGTAGCGGATCGTCGCCTCGATGAGGCCTTGCGTGCCGCCCAGCACCAGGGGCAGCCACCAGCGATCGGCCTCGGGAAGCGCGGCCCGATCGAGGTCGTCTCGGTTCCACCACTGGCAGTCGTCAGGCTGGCCGTCGAACTCGTGACAGCCGCCGGCGCCGCAGCGGTAGAGAAACAGCAGCCAGTCGAAGTCATCGCGCGGCGACGTTTCGCGGATGACGCCGCGTAGTTCAAGATCCAGTGGCGTCAGGCCAGTTCGGACACGGAACTCCCGGCGAGCCGCGTCAAGGGGTGACTCACCCGGTTCGACCTGTCCGCCCGGAGCTACCCAACGCCCAGCGAACGGTGGGCGGCGACGTTGCGCCAGTAGGACGCTGCCGTCGAAGCGGCGCGCATAGACCAACGCGGAGAGCAGCGGACGACCGGGCTCAGACATCGATCGTTTCCAACAGGCCCGGCAGTTCGGCGAGGTTCGAGAGGCGGTAGGCGCCGCGCGGGAGGGTGTTCCCCGGCACTGCCTCGTGCGCCCAGCTCAGCGGATACGGCACGTGCACGCCGGTGCCGCCGATGCCGACAACTGGCAGGACGTCCGACCGCATCGAGTTGCCGACCATCAGGAAATCGCTGGCGTCGATGCTCCAGCGGTCGAGAAACCGGCGGTAGCTCGCCTCGTCCTTCTCGGACACCACCTCAACGTGGCTGAAGCGATCAGCGAGCCCGGACCGCGCCAGCTTGCTCTCCTGATCCAGCAGGTCGCCCTTGGTCATGACCATCAGGTCGAAGCGATTGCCGAGCTCGTTGAGCGCGGTCTCGACGCCGTCGATCAGCTCGACCGGCCGGGCCAGCATCTCCTTGCCC
Source organism: uncultured Geminicoccaceae bacterium (assembly GCA_964445185.1). GTDB lineage: Bacteria > Pseudomonadota > Alphaproteobacteria > Geminicoccales > Geminicoccaceae > JAAAPF01. The sequence continues at coordinate 19,459 of CAYUKE010000011.1, read as the reverse complement.
CAACCGACGATCTCGGCGACGTCGTCGGCGGGGATCGCCCCTTCGGTGACCTCAATCGCCGTCTCGATCATCGACAGGGTGAAGCCTTTCACGCCGTAGCCGAAGATCTCCAGGTTGCGGCTCTCGGTGGCGAACAGACGGCCGTCGACGTTGGCGTCAGGCACATGGCTCAGGATGAGTTCGCGAAATCGCTCCTGGGTGAGCGCGTAGAGCTGCTCATGGTGCCAGAGCGTGTCATCGCCATCGAAGGCGATGTAGCGGATGTCGGGCATCAGGGCCTCTTTGGCTTTCGTTCTGCCGCCGCGTCATTCGCGCGACGCCTATCGACGACGCGATACCCGCGCCGCAGCCCGTGCATCGCCTCCCGGATCACCCAGGCAGATTAGGCGGTTTGTGTCAGGAATCATAGAGCTGACAGTGCGCCGAGCGCATGTCGGCGCACCATGGGAGCGCGCCGATCGTTGCCCAGATGGCCGCGCAGGCGCGGCCGGAGCAATGCGAGTCGTCAAGAAATAGGTGGTTTGCGCGCCAGATTATGGCTGGTGGATCAGCCACCGCTGCCCATGCCGCAGCGCGGCTTGGTTCGGCGCGCCTTCGCCGGTGTGGTCGAGCAGGCATGACGGGTTGGTCAACGGGCGCCCGCGCACGATGCCGTTTCGGGTCGGTGGGCGAAGGCTAACCCAACGCTTGGACTAGGGATCGGCCAGGCACAGCATGCACGCGGTGCGACCGATCTCCGTGGCGAGCGCGGCCGCTCGTCGGGTGCGGGCAAAACGCCAGGCGCCGTCGACGCGTGGCCGACGGCGTCACCGCCGGAACTAGCGCCGGCTCGATGACCTCAATGGCGCCGGGCACGATGGCACGGCTGCTGTGCTTGTGCCGCGCAGTGGAGGTTGGCCATCATGTTCAGTCTGCGTGAACAGGCTTGGCGTTCGCTGTTCTAAGTGCGGTTATGTTCACGACCGGCTGCGCGGCACGGCTAATCTAGGGCGGCGTCGGCGAGGCTCGGTTTCGCGTTGCCCGCCAGCAAGTGACCGGTCCGGCGGCTGCCGTCGCCCTCGACGATCACTTCGTCGTTCAAGCGGAGGTGGTCGCCGCCGCGAATCGCGCCGCGGGGCAGGTAGACGCTATGGCCTGATGCGGCGTCCCAGACTTGCACGAGGTCGCCGGCGATCTGAGAGACGCGGCCTCGAAACGTAGTCGACATCGCTGGTCTCACTTTCTACCAGGGGTTGGAAATCTTCCCGCAATGTACGATTTACGCGGGTATACCGCAGTGCAAAAAACTGCGCTGCGACCATCGGTCATTGTTGGTTCTCGGCATCTGTGGCGAATGCGCACCATCGCCGGATGACACAGTGCGGACAGCGCGGCTTACGGGCGAGGCACGTGTAGCGCCCGTGCAGGATCAGCCAGTGGTGGGCGCCGCGTCGAAACCGCTCCGGCACCACCTCCAGTAGCCGCGCCTCGACCGCTGCCGGCGTCTTGCCTGGAGCGAGGCCGGTCCGGTTGGCGACGCGGAAGATGTGGGTGTCGACGGCGATCGTCGGCTCGCCGAAGATCTCGTTGAGGACGACGTTGGCAGTCTTGCGTCCGACGCCGGGCAACGCCTCGAGGGCGGCACGATCGGACGGGACCCGGCCGTCATGCTGGGCGAGCAGTTGCTGCGCCAGGGCGACCACGTTCTTCGCCTTGTTGCGAAACAGCCCAAGGCTTCGGATGTGCTGCTCGACGCGCTCGGTGCCGAGCGCCACGATCGCCGTCGGCGTGTCCGCCTCGGCGAACAAGCGCGCCGTCGCCTTGTTGACCGCCACATCTGTCGCCTGCGCGGAAAGGACCACAGCGATCAACAGCGTGAAGGGGCACGCGTAGACGAGTTCCGTTCTCGGGTCGGGTCGCTCTGCGGCGAGGGCCTCGAACAGGGCGTTGACGGCTGCGGGCGACATCGGTGCGGCTGGTCTCTCGGGCAGCGGCCGGCTACGTCGGACTTATGCACGACGTATCCTCAAATGTGATGGTCGATGGCGCAGCTGGCGACCCCTGGCTCGAGCTGGCGCTGTATCCGAACCCGCCCCTCGGGCGTTACGGTATCGTCGTCGTCATGCTCGCGGCGACCACCGTCGGCGGCATCCTCGGCGCCGCCTTCGCCACGCTCGGTGCCTGGCCGGTTTCCGGGTTTCTTGGCCTCGACATCGTGCTGCTCGGCGCCGCCCTCCAGCATGCCCGCAAGCGGGCCCAACGTGTCGAGGTCATCCGCCTCGACGCGACCGGTCTGCGGCTCCGCCGCATCGGTCCCGCCGGCGCGGCGATCGAGGACGTTCGCTTCGAGCCCTACTGGGTCCACGTCGTCGTCGACGAGCGGCGCCACCACGACCCGCGGCTTAGCTTTCGATCGCACGGCCGGAGCGTTCCGTTCGGCACGTTCCTTGCCGCCGAGGAGCGGCGTGAGCTGGCGATGGAGCTGCGGGCGGCGCTGGCCGATTGGCGTGCCGCTCAATCGCGGAGCCCGAGCACGTCGACCATGTCGTAGAGGCCAGGCGACCGGCCACGGGTCCACAGCGCAGCCTGCGCCGCGCCGCGACTGTAGATCCCGCGATCGCTTGCCCGATGGGTGAGTTCTAGCCGCTCGCCGCTGCCACAGAAGAGAACCGTGTGGTCGCCCACGACGTCGCCGCCGCGTAGTGCGGCGAAGCCGATCTTGCCCAAGGCGCGCGTGCCGGTGAGCCCGTCGCGGCCACGCTCGGCGGCATCATCCAGGCGAACGCCGCGGCCACGCGCGGCGGCACGGCCGAGCGCGAGCGCGGTCCCGGAAGGCGCGTCGACTTTTCGGTTGTGATGCAGTTCGACGATCTCGACGTCGAATCGCTCGTCCAGCGCCTTCGCCACCGTCTCGACCAGGGCTGACAACAAGTTCACCCCGAGGCTCATGTTCGCGGCATAGACAACCGGAACGTCGGCGGCGGCCTCGTCGAGCACCGCCTCCGCGTCGGCGTCGAGGCCCGTCGTGCCGATCACGAGCGCGCTACCCGCCGCGGCGGCGAGGCGCGCGTGGGCAACGGTCGCGGCCGGCGTCGTGAACGCGATAGCGGCGGCCGCTTCGGCGAGAGCGTGCGCGGCATCGTCGGTCACCGGCACACCGGCGGGCTCGACCCCGGCAAGCGTGCCGGCGTCAGCGCCGACTGCGCTGCCGCCCGGCGCTTCGACCGCGGCGGCAAGCTCGAGCTCCGGATGGGCGAGCACCGTCGCCACATTCGCTCGGCCCATCCGACCAGCGCAGCCCAGCACCGCGATTCGCATCCCGTCCTCTCCCGCTCAGCTCCCGCGTCGCCCGCCGGGTCGCTCCTTACGGGGGCTTGCAAGCGGGCGCCGAGCGCGCACCCTAGTGCCGATGGAACGACGAGGCATCCGGATTGGTGCGGCCGCCGCGTCCGACGCCGGAGAGAGCCGCTGACCGGCGCCGTGGCACGCGCGTACCTGCGCGCCCAAGGGGGCGAGACACGTCTGGTCGGTGAGGGCGACTGGCGCGTCGCGAACGCGTCCGCGCTCGACCGTCAGCTGCGTCAGGCCGGGCGCGATCTGGGCAGCGCCGGCGCGCCTGTCGTCATGGCCTTGGGCGGCGTCGAGCGCCTCGACACCGCCGGTGCCTGGCTCCTCCACCGCACCCGGCGGCAACTCGAGGCGATGGGTGTCGTCGTTAGCGTCGAAGGCCTCGCGCCAGCGCGGCAGGTTCTCCTAACCAAGGTCGGGGAGGTTTGCTTTCGCGACGATCTGCCGCCGGCGCCAGCCCACCACTGGATCCGCGAGCAGCTTGCCGTCGTCGGCCAGGGCACGCTCGATGCTCTCGATGAAATCGTGGAACTGCTCGCCTTCTTCGGCGCCCTGGTCTCGACCTTGTTAGCCACCCTCGCCCGCCCGTGGCGGCTACGGTTCACCTCGTTCAGCGCGCACGTCGTGCGCACTGGTCTTGAAGCGCTGCCGATCGTCGGCCTCATGTCCTTCCTGATCGGCGTGGTGCTCGCCTTTCAGGGCGCCAGCCAACTACGCCAGTTCGGCGCCGAGATCTTCACGGTCAACCTTCTCGCCGTCTCCATCATGCGTGAGATCGGCGTGCTCTTGACCGCCATCATCGTCGCGGGCCGGTCCGGCAGCGCCTTCACCGCGCAGATCGGGACGATGGTCGTGAACGAGGAGGTCGATGCGATGCGCACCCTAGGCCTCGACCCGATGGAGGTCCTGGTCCTGCCGCGGGTGCTGGCGCTGATGGTGTCGTTGCCCCTGCTCGCCTTCTTCGCCAACATCATGGCTCTCCTCGGCGGTGGCCTGCTCACGATCCTTGTCCTCGACATTCCGCTCGCGCAGTTCCTGCAGCAGCTCCGCGGCTCGACCGACGGGACGCAGCTCTTCGTCGGCCTGATCAAGGCGCCCGTGTTCGCATTCGTCATCGCCATGGTCGGCTGTCGCTACGGCCTCATGGTTGAGGGCGACGCCGCGAGCGTCGGGCGTCTGACGACGGCGGCGGTGGTCAGCAGCATCTTTCTCGTGATCGTCCTGGATGCCGCCTTCTCGATCGCCTTCAATGCCGCTGGACTCTGAAGCCGCCATCCGTCTCGAGGCGATCGTCAACGCGTTCGGCCCGACCGTCGTGCACGATGGCCTCGACCTCACTGTCCGGCGCGGCGAGATCCTAGGGCTCGTCGGCGGTTCGGGCACCGGCAAGTCGGTGCTGCTGCGGACCATCGTCGGCCTCCGGCGACCGCGCTCGGGCCGCGTCGTCGTACTCGGCGAGGACTTCTACGGGCTCGGTCCGCGGGATCGCCGCGCCATGCAGGCCCGCTGGGGTGTGCTCTTCCAGGATGGCGCGTTGTTCAGCTCGCTGACCGTGCGCGAGAACATCCAGGTGCCGATGCGCGAGCAGTTGCGCTTGCCGATGAAGCTGATGGACGAGCTCGCGGCGGTGCGCCTCGCCCTCGTCGGCTTGCCGATGGACGCCGCCGACAAGCTGCCCTCCGAGCTCTCGGGCGGCATGCGCAAGCGGGCCGGGCTCGCCCGCGCCCTCGCGCTCGATCCGGAAATCATCCTGCTCGACGAGCCGACGGCGGGCCTGGACCCGATCGGCGCCGCCGGGTTCGACGAGCTGATCTTGGCGCTTCAGGAGGCGCTGGACTTGACGGTCGTGATGATCACGCACGACGTCGATAGCCTTGTTCGGATTACCGACCGTATTGCAGTACTGTTGAACAAGCGTTGCGTGGTCGCCACCCTGGACGAGCTGCGCACCCGGGACGATCCCTGGTTGCAGGGTTACTTCAACGGGCCGCGCGGTCGGGCGGCGCTTGCGTCGAAGGGGCGCCACCGGCTGGCGGCAGGAGAGTGAGCATGGAGACCCGCGCGAGCCACGTTCTCGTCGGCCTCTTCGTCGTCGTGTTGACGGTGGCCGCCGCCGCGTTCGCGCTGTGGCTCGCCCGGGCCCAGCTCGATCGACGGGTCGACGTCTACGACATCGTGTTCCGCACCTCGGTCGCGGGTCTGCAGACCGGGGCGCAGGTCACCTATCAGGGCATTCAGGTCGGCCGGGTCGCGCGGATCCGCTTCGACCCCGAGGACGTCGAACGCGTCCTCGTCCGTGTCGAGGTTGAGCCGTCGACACCCGTCACCGACGACACCGTCGGCCGCTTGCTGCCGCAGGGCATCACCGGCCTCTTCAACGTGCAGCTGTCGGGCGGCAGCAACGAGAGCGAGCCGTTACCGTCCCGGCCGGGCAACCCCGTGCAGATCCCCGGCGCGCCCTCGACCTTCGACCGGCTGACGGCCGACGCGCCTGAACTCCTCAATCGCGGCGTCGTGCTGCTCGAGCGGGCGACCCGCCTGTTGGACGAGAGCAACCTCGACGCGATCGCCGAGACGCTCGCCAACCTCGAGACGGTGTCGGCCTCGGTCGCCGGCCGCAGCCAGTCGCTCGAAGCCGCCATCGATGACAGCGCCGCGCTCGTCGCCGAGTTGCGCGCCGCCGCGGGCACGCTGCAGACGACGCTCGCTCGGCTCGACAACGTGGCGACGGTCGTCGAGCGTGATGTCGACGGGCTCCTTCAGGCTGGGACCGATGGTATGGCCGCGTTCGCGGACGCGTCGGACGAGATGCAGCGCGCTGCCGTCCAGCTCGATGGTATCCTCCGCGACGTGCGCCCGCCGATGCGCGACTTCGCTCAGGGTGGGCTTTACGAGTTCGATGCGCTGATCGGAGAGACGCGTCAGCTCGTGGCCGCGGCGACCCGGATCACCCGGGAGTTCGAGCGCGATCCGGCGGGCTTCCTGCTCGGCGGCAGTTTCAAGGGCTTTCAGGCCGACTGATCATGAATCGCCGCTTTGTGCTTCTGTTGGCGACCTCGGGGCTTGGCGGCTGCGCTGCCGCCAGCCTCGTTACGCGCCAGCCGCCTCAGCTCTACGCGCTTACGCCCAAGAGCACGTTCGATGCCGACCTGCCGGATCTCAACCGAGTCGGCCTGCAGGTAGAGGTGCCGACGGCGGCAGCTGGGCTCAACACCGCTCGCATCGCGCTGAAGCCAACGCCGACGACGTTGCAGTACTTCGCAGGCGCGACCTGGATCGAGGTGCTGCCGGTGATGGTGCAGTCGCTGACAATCGAGAGCTTCGAGAACACGGGCAGCGTCGAACCCTTCAGCACCTCGGCCATGGGCGCGCGGGGTGCTTGGGCGCTGCGCACCTACATCCGCGAGTTCCAGGCGGAGTACGAGCAGCCGAACCGGCCGCCGCTGGTCCGTGTGCGGCTGCAGGCGCGCCTCCTGCAGCTGCCCCGGCGCAGCGAGGTCGCCGCCGCGTCCTTCGAGAGCAACGACGTTGCCGCCAGCACCCGTCTCGAGGACATCGTGTTGGCCATGGACGATGGGCTCGGCGCAAGCTTGCGCGAGCTGGTCGAATGGACCCTACGCAGCATCGATGCCGCCGCGCCCGAGGTCTGAGCGGGTATCAATGGTCGCATGCCCGGTCGACCGGCAATGCGAATTGCCGCGCGGAATGGTGGTTTGGCATTGCTTGCTTGAATTGGAGCAATTCCAATGACCCTTGGCACAAGTAGACGGATGCCAGCGTGCGCCATAGCAGCCGACCATGCCGTGCTTCGCGGCGCGAGGGGTGGACCGGCGTTGATTATCTGTCTGTGCAACGTGTTGCGCGAACGGGAGTGCCGTGAGGTCGCGGCTCGCCCGGAGACGCGCGGGCCAGGGTGCGTCTATCGGCAGCTTGGATGTCGCGTGCGCTGCGGCGCCTGCGTCGGTACGATGCGGGAAATCGTGGACCATGCCCGACAGGCTCGTTGTCGCGAGCCTGCCCACAATCTCGTCGGAGGAGACGTCTGATGGCCGAACCCGCCCCCGTGAAGGGCCACCCCGAGGTGCTCGAGGCGCTGAACATCGCGCTCAAGGGCGAGCTGACGGCCATCAACCAGTACTTTCTGCACTCGCGAATGCTTGAAAACTGGGGCTTCAATAAGCGCAGTGAAGAAGAGTACAAAGAGTCAATCGAGGAAATGCAGCACGCAGATCGGCTTATTCAGCGAATTTTGCTTTTAGAAGGCCTGCCTAATCTCCAGGATCTCGGCAAGCTATACATCGGTGAAGATTTGAAGAACATGATCGAGTGCGATCTTCGCTTGGAGCTCGAAGGTATCGAGCACTACCGTCGCACGATCGCGATCTGCGAGAAGTATGGTGACTATGTCAGTCGCGATCTCATTCGCGAGATACTTACCGAAGAAGAAGAGCATCAAGATCATAACAAGACTGAGCTCGATTTGATCGAGCGCATAGGGATCGAGAACTTCAGTCAGTCGCAGATCTGAGCGTCGATAAGGAAGTCTACTGGCACGACGGCTTTCTGTCGGTCTTGCTAGGTCGCTGCGGTCTGTAGGCTGATCCTTCGGGCTGCATCACCGTCAAGGCTTGCTCCGTTCCGCCGGATGCAGTCGTTCCGCCACGAACGCTTCGTCGATGACGGGCGCCGTTTCGGCGGCTGCCGCGTCGCGGTCGCTCAGCGGGTTGAACGCGAGCGTCGGTGTCACGTTCGACAGCGCGTCGGCGGCCGCTTCGAGCACAAGGTCCGACGTGCTGAAGATCGTCGCGTTGCGTGCACCGGACAGCCGCGCGACGTGGGCAGCACGCTCGATGCTCTCCGCTGTGTCGGTGGTCGAAACAAGAATGGCGACGGGGGCCATGATCCCGGGGCCGTAGAGGTCGTCGCGGGCGCCATCGGCTGCGACGAGGACCGGGCCGAGCGTCCGGGCGGCGGGAAAGCCAGGGATCGACGGATGGTCGGGCGCGCAGAGGACGCCGGGAGCCTCGGCTAGTCGAAGCGCTGCCGCCAGCGTTCCCGGATCCTGAATGGCGCCCATCTTCCCGGCGCAGAACGCCGTGTCCAGCACCCTCTGCTGCAACGCGGTGACGAGGCGTTGTCCGAACGCTGTCGGATCGATCCGCCCGTCTGCACTGCCGATACCGTCGTCGGGCACCATGATGGCCTGGGGCTTGTTCGGCCGCTGCCCGGCAACGAAGAGGAGTTCGGTCGCCAGGAAGCCGCACAAGCCGTCGACGTCGTCGGTGCCGTCGATGATCACGGGGTTGCAGCCGAGGTTCGCAGGCTCGCTGGCGGCATCGACGTAGCGCAGACGCGTGTCGGCGCCGATGCTGGCATGGTCGTCGGCGGCGCAGAGCTGAATGATGTCGGGCGCTGCGCCGGCGCGGACCAGGACATCGCGCGTTATCGCAGCGACCAGCGCGCAGGGGAGTAGTGCCTCCGGGGGTGCTGCGAGCAGGACCGGTCGGCCGCCGACGAGACATGCCACCATGCTCGCGAGCGACGCCGCTAGCGGCCGCAGCGCCGGCGCCTCGATGAGCGCGCTGCCGGAAGGTCGCGATGTGCCCGGCAGCCGGCGAAGCCGCTCGTAGGCTTCCGCCACCGCAATCTCGGTGCTTTGGATCGCCGCCGCAATGCTGCCGGCGAGGGCGACCGCGCGTGGTTCGCCGGTGCTGTGCATCAGGCCGTCGGCGAGCAGCGGCGAACTCGCTCGGAGCCTTTGCACGATCTCGAGCGCAACACCCGTGCGCTGCTCGACGCTCGCGCGCTGCCAGCTCGACGCGACAGCAGTTGCCCGGTCGAGGAGCGCGGCGGCCCGCGTCTCTGGATAGGCAAAAGCTAGGTCCACGCCGAAGGGGCTCGGTGTCGCCGCGATGCCGCCCGGTTCGACCGGCCCCAGTTTCGCGACGTACCGAGCGAACGTCGGTACACGGCCGGAGGTTTCGGTCACAACGTCTGGCGCTGCGTCATACGGTGCGCGCGGCCAGCGGCCGCGAATTTCGTGAAGTAGCTGATCGAGGCGATGACGGTGCCGGTCAAACAGCGAATTCACGTCGCGCGTTGGTCCCAGCCAAACCTAGGGCGTAACGGGTACGTTGACACGCTGGGAGTTCAGCCCTGTCATAAGCCTGGGTCAAGCTTCATGCATCACGGTCGAGGCGCGCGTTGGCGGACGTGGCGAGCTTCAGCGCGGCGAGCTGGATCGGCTGGCGACCGCCAACCGTTCCGCTTGGTATCCGTCTCGAGCCCGGGCGCGGGCGTTGACCGACGCGGGATCCGAGCCAATCGACGACCTTGCGCAGGGCGTGGCGATGCGTTGCGCGGCGCTGTTGTGGGGCGAGGACGCGTGTTCGCGCGGGCTCGGCATGGTGATCGTCGAAGTCGCGCCGGGAAGAGCGGTGATTGAGATGACCATCGATGCCCGGATGGTGAACGGCCACGGGATCGCGCATCCGGGCATGATTGCCACCCTGGCGGAAAGCGCCCTCTCCTTTGGCGCGAACAGCCGCAACCGCCGCAGCTTCGTCCAGCAGGTAGCCACCGTCTACCTCGCCCCGGTGCAGCAGGGCGAGCGCCTGCGCGCCGAGGCGGTCGAACGCTCCGCCAGCGGCCGGCTCGCGGTGTTCGACGTGACGGTGGTCAACGACGCCGGCAACGCGGTCGCGGAGCTCCGCGGCACGACGCGGGAGACCGGCGAGAGCGTGCTCGGCGAGGCCGCGCCGCGGCGCGACTGACCGCGCAGCTCAACTGAGCAGGCCTAGGACGATCGGCACGAGGAGCGCGCAGACGAGCGCGCTGACGCCCATGCCGACGGCGGCGAACGTCCCCATCTCTTGGCTGATCGAGAAGCCGCGGGCGACGCCGAGGATGTGGGCAGTGACGCCGAGCACTAGCCCCTGGGCGCGGTGATCCGCGACCCGCAATGTGCGGCAGATGCGGGTGCTCGTGAGCGCTCCAACGATGCCCGTGACGAGGACGAAGACGGCAGCGACCGCGTCGACGCCGCCGGCGCGCTCGGCGATCGCCAGGGCGACAGGGGTCGTGACCGATTTTGGTGCCATCGAGGCGATCAGCGCAAGGTCAGCGCCGGCGAGGCGCGCGAACGCCGTCCCGGTGGCGGCGGCCGTGGCGGCCCCGACGGCGATCGCGATCAGCGCCGGCAACAGGGCCGCGCGCACCTGCTTCAGGCTCTGATAGAGCGGCACGGCGAGCGCGACGATGGCCGGCCCCATCAGCCACTGCAGGAGGTCGACGCTCGCTGCGTAGGTGGTGTAGGGCGTGCCGGTCGCGGTCAGCGCGCCGATGATCACGGCGCCGGCAACCACCATCGGGTTCAGGATAGGGTTCCTGCCGGTTGCGGCGTAGCACCAGGTGCCGAACCAGAAGGCCGCCGTGCTCACCAGCAGCCAGGTGACGACGGGGTCGAGCGCTGGCGGCGTCACGGATGTTCGGCTGGCGCCGGCGGTTCGCCATCGCGCAGGTTCGTGTGCGCGCGCAGCAGGCCGCCGGCGACAAGGGTCGTCACCAGCGCCGTGACCAGGCTGCTGGCAACGACGACGCAAGCCATCGCAAGCCAGACGTCGTCAAGCCGTCGCCATTCACTGAGGATGCCGAGGCTCGCCGGCAGGATGAACAGGGTCAGGTGGCCGACCAGGCCGCTCGCCGGTGCCTCGAAGCTCGCCGGAACGCCCCCGCGCACGATGAAGACGCCGAGCAGCAGGACCATACCGATCAGCGGGCCGGGGACGATCGGGACGAACGTCGCCGCGACGATCTCACCGACGAGCAGCAGGGCCAGCACGGCGACAAAGAACCCGAGCATCGTCCGTCGTTGGCCCCCGAAGTCGTCTGCGTCGTCTGCGCCGAACGACGGTAGTGGGCCGGCCCGGCATCGACAACCGCGCGTCGTCGCAACCCGGCATCTTGGCGGCGGCTGTCGGAGCGGCCAAGACGGCGGCGGCGGGATCGAGCATCCAAGGAGACGACATGGCCTACTGGCTCTTCAAAACGGAACCCGGCGACTATTCGTGGGACCAGTTCGTTGCCGATGGCCGGACCGAGTGGGACGGGGTGAAGAACTTTCAGGCTGCAAACAACATGCGGGCAATGAAGTCCGGCGAGCAGGCCTTCTTCTACCGCTCCGTGAAGGATCCGGCAGTGCTCGGCATCATGACGGTTGTGCGCGAGGCGTTCCCGGACCCGGACGACCCCAAGGGCAAGTTCGTTCGCGTCGAAGTGGCGCCGCTGGCGCCGCTGCCCCGGCCCGTGTCCCTCGCGGCGATCAAGGCCGAACCAAGGCTGCAGGAGCTGGCGCTAGTCCGGCAGTCCCGTCTTTCGGTGATGCCGGTTGCCGATGCGCATTGGGCCTTGATCTGCGCCATGGCCGAGGGTGGCTAATCCGGCTAGTGTGTATGTCGTTCAACCTGAGCGAGCCGCAGTGCGATCGGCGGCGACGGAGATGTCCATGCGTCAGGTTCGCGATTTCGGCCGGTTGGTGCTCTTCGGGGCTATGTTCTTCATCTTCGTTCCAAGGCGACCGGCCGGGCTGCCACCTCGGCCCGGCTTCTGATCACGCGCGCTCAGTCGCGCGGCGCCGTCGGTCGGCTCAGAACGTAGCCGGCGATCGTCAGGAACATCAGGCCGATGAGGGCGAAGACCCAGGCGGGCAAGCTTGTCGTGGTGACGAGCAAGGCGTAGCTGGCGCTCATGCCGGCCACAGACAGGACTTTGCCGCGCGCCGGCACCCTGCCGTGGTGATGCCAATCGCGTAGCATGGCGCCGAAACGCGGGTGGTCGAACAGCCAGCGTCGCGCTGCCGGCGAGCCTCTGGCGAACGCCCACGCCGCGACCAGCAGGAACGGAACCGTCGGCAGCAGCGGCAGCCAAACCCCGGTGAAGGCAAGGGCGACCGCTCCCCAGCCAACGCCAAGCCACACAAGCCGCATGCCCAGTTCCACGAGGTGCATCGCTCAGGTGGCAGACCGGTCGCCAAGGATCAAGCGTGGCGCACAGTGGCGCCGACCGTACGTGACCTCGATGCGCCGGTGTCGGACGAAAGTGGAACTGTGTCGGGCCGCTGGCACCGGAGGGCGCTGACCGCTCGTTAACCGTGCGCTGCGAATCAACGCTAGGCCAACATGAACGAGGTCCACGCGATGTTCCGCAGCCGTACGGCCCCCGACGCTCAGCCCGCCGCGACCGACCTTCTGCACGCCCTGCCGTTCGCGGCGATGACGTGTCGAGCCGACGATCTCGTGATCGACGATGTCAACCAGGCAAGCCTCACGCAGCTGCAACCGATCCGGCACTTGCTGCCTTGCGACATCGAGGCGTTGGTCGGCCAGAGCATCGACGTCCTCCACCAGACGCCGGAGCGAGCCCGTGCGGTGCTGCAGGACCCGTCGCGCCTTCCCCACACGGCGGACATCAAGCTCGGCGACCAGGTGCTAGAGCTCAGAGTGTCGGCAGTCCGGCGCGATGACGGAACGCTGAGCCGCTTCTTGCTGCTTTGGCGCGTCGTCACCGCCGAGCGGGAGCGCGAGCGTCACGTCGAGCGGCTGATGGCGATGCTCGACACGACGGATCTGAACGTCATGCTCGTCGACAAGGCGTCGCTGGAAATCACGTACGCGAACGCTGCCAGCATCAAGACGCTGACGCCGATCGCTCACCTGCTCCCGTGCGCGCCTTCGGACATCGTCGGGCAGAACCTCGACATCTTCCACAAGCACCCCGAAAGGGCACGGGCTGTGCTGTCAGACCCGGCCCGATTGCCCCATCGCGCCGTCATCTCGCTAGGCGACGAGTGGATGGAGTTGCACGTCTGCGCCATTCACGATCGCACCGGCGCCTATGTTGGGCCCATGCTCAACTGGTCCCTGATCACCGATCAGGAGATGCTGCGCCGCGAGCTGACGACGTTGCTCGGCGAGACGCGCGAGCGCTCAAGTTCGGTCGCCGCCGGCGCGGAGGAACTCGCGGCAACTGCGCACGAGATCGGCCAGCAGTGCCAGCGCACGAGCGAGGTCGCGCGAGACATGGCCGACCGGGTGGCGCTGTCGCAGGAGCGGATCGACGCGCTGGCCGCGGCATCGGATCAGATCGGTAACGTCGCCGGGCTGATCAGCGGCATCGCCGATCAAACCAAGCTGCTCGCGCTCAATGCGACCATCGAGGCGGCGCGCGCGGGCGATGCCGGCCGCGGCTTCGCTGTCGTCGCGTCAGAGGTCAAGGCCCTGGCGACGGCGACCGGCAACGCGACGGGCGACATCGCTCGCCAGATCGAAGCCATCGCGCAGTCGGTCACCGGCGTTGCCGAGGCGATCGGCACGATCCGATCCGGCACCGATCAGCTTTCCGAGATGACGACCACCGTCGCTGCGGCCGTCGAGGAGCAGACGGCGGCGACTCGGGACATGAGTTCAAACGTCGTCGGCGTCTCGAGCGCTGCCGACGAAATGGAGCGGCTCTCGGAGCGGGTCTTGAACCGCGCGAACTGAGCAGGTCGGGCCGCTCGGGCCCGGCCATCGCAAGGGCTGGCGAGCATCGGACACGGCGCCCAAGCGGAGCGCCGTGTCCGCGCTCCGGGACTACGCCTCGGGTGCGATCTCCTGGGTGAACAGCGTCGCGCCGTCGAGGTCCTTGAGCGCCACCGTCATGACCTCGCTCTCACCGTCGATGTCGACCTGCCCGAAGAACTGCAGCCCGGCGCTCGGCGGCAGATTGCGCTCACCCTCGGCCGGCGCCCGCTGGAAGACGACCTCCGGGCCGAAGGTGTTATCGAGATCGTTCGGCCCGAAGCTGCCCGAGTTGAGCGGGCCCGAGACGAACTCCCAGAACGGCTTGAACGCCTGATGCTGCGCATTCGCCGGGTCGTAGCGGTGCGCCGCGGTGTAGTGCACGTCGGCGGTGAGCCAGACGACGTTCTTGATGTCCTGGTCGCGAATGAAGGTCAGCAGCTCCGCGATCTCGTGCTCGCGACCGCGGACCGGCCCGTCGCCATTCGCTAGGTTCTCGAACGCGGTGTCGCCGTCGCGAACGACGAGCCCGATCGGCATGTCGGAGGCGATGACCTTCCAGGTCGCGTTCGAGTTCCACAGCCCACGCTTCAGCCAATCGAGCTGCTCGCGGCCGAGGAAGACCGTTTCCGGGCCCTGCTCGGCCTGGTCGTTCGCCGTGTTCGGCCCCCGGTAGCTGCGCATGTCGATGCGGAAGACCTCGAGCGAGGGGCCCCAGCCGAAGTTCTGGTAGATCCGATCGGTCTCCACCGCACCGATCGGCCGGATCGGCATGTACTCGAGAAACGCGCGCGTGCCGCGGGCCGCCAGCAGCGCCACCGACGTTTCCTTGTAGCGCTCGTCGGCGAGGATCTCGGTCGGATACCAGTTGTTGGTGACCTCATGGTCGTCCCACTGGGCGAACATCGAGACCTCGGCGTTGAACGCCCGGACGTTGTCGTCCATCAGGTTGTAGGCGTAGTTCATGCGGAACTCGTTCAAGGTCTCGGCGACCTTGGCCTTCTCTTCGATCGTGACGTTGCGCCAGATCGTGCCGTCGGGCTGCTCCTTTTCGGCCTCGATCGGGTTGTCGGCGTAGATCGTGTCACCCGAATGGATGAAGAACTCGGGCTCGACTTGGCGCATCGCCTCGTAGATGCGCATGCCGCCAAAGTCCGGATTGATGCCCCAGCCCTGGCCGGCGGTGTCGCCGGACCAGACGAAGCGGATGTTGCGTCGACCGGCGGGCGGTGTGCGCAGCCTGCCGGTGGCCGCCTCGCTCGACGTGTTGACGTCGGCGAGATCGGAGAAGCTGACGCGGTAGAAGACGTGCTGGTCGGCCGGCAGGTCCGTCAGGTCGAGCTTCGCCGTGTAGTGGGTGTCCTCCAGCGCGGCCGGTCCTTGGATGGTGCGGCTGTTCTGGAAGCTCTCGGTCGTCGCCCACTCGACGGTCATCCGGCCGGGGCGGTCGGCCTTCGCCCAGATGATCGCGCGGTCACCCGCGACGTCGCCTGTCTGCACGCCATAGGGAAGCGCGATCCGCTGCCGGAGGACCTGCGCTTGTGCGAAGGCGAGCTTCGGTGCTGCAAGGCCAACGAGCCCCGTTGCTGTCGACGCCTGCAAGAGCGAGCGTCGGCTCCACGTCCAACGTGTCATTCCTGGTTCCCCCCGGTTCGGAATAGCCCAACCCAAAAGTGCCATGCGATGGTGAAGCCACGATGACAAACGACTGCCGAACGTTCTCATTTTGGCATATGTCAGCCGGCGAGCGATCTAAGGCGCGCGCGTCAGGCGGCACGGTGAGCAGCGATGGTCTCAGTTAAGAGTGCGACGGCAGAACCGACGCGCAGTTCGCAACCGACTGCTGCAAGCCATCCGGCCGGGCCCAAAGTTGCCTGGCACGCACAACCCGCGGCCGAGGTCATGGCCGCGCTCACCACCGTTCCGAACGGTCTCGGCACCGACGAGGTCCGTCGTCGGCTCGGGCAGTTCGGTCCCAATACCCTTGAGCACCGCCGCGGCGACGGCGCCTGGCGGATCTTCTTCCGCCAGCTCCAGGACCCGCTGATCTACGTGCTGCTCGGCTCGACCCTGCTCGCCATCCTGACGGGCAAGGTGCTTGACGGTGCGGTCATCGGCGGCGTGGTCGTTCTCAACGCCCTTATCGGCTTCGTGCAGGAGTATCGAGCGAACCGCGCGATCCAGGCGCTGGCGGCGATGGTGCCGACGGGAACGGTAGCCTGGCGGGACGGACGGCGGACGACCGTACCTGCCGCCGAGCTCGTGCCGGGCGATGTCGTCGAGCTCGCCGCTGGCGACCGGGTCCCGGCGGACGTCCGCCTGATCGAGACGCGCGCGCTCGCCGTCGAAGAGGCGGCGCTCACGGGCGAATCGATGCCGGTCGCTAAGGGTCCGAGCCCAGCGCCGACCGACGCGGCCATCGCCGAGCGGACGTCGATGGCGTTCAACGGCACCCTGGTGCGTCGCGGGACCGGCAACGCCGTTGTCGTGGCCACCGGTCACCGAACGGAGCTCGGCCGCATTTCGACCATGCTCGAGGAGGCGGCCGACCTGGAGACGCCGCTCACCCGCAAGCTCGGCGTGATCGCGCGCTGGATCGCCTGGGCCGTGGTCGCCGTCTCGGTCGTCTTGCTCGCGGTCGGGATCCAGCGCGGCTATCCGCTCGGCGACGCCATCCTCGCCGCGGTCACGCTCGCGGTGGCGGCCATCCCCGAGGGTCTGCCGGCGATCGTCACGATCGCGCTCGCGGTCGGCGTGCAGCGGATGGCGCGGCGCAATGCGATCATGCGCCGGCTGCCGGCGGTGGAGACGCTCGGCTCGACGACGGTCATCTGCTCCGACAAGACCGGGACGTTGACACGCAACGAAATGACCGTCCAGCGCCTCTGGGCCGAGGGTCGGCGCTACCGGCTGACCGGCATCGGCTACGTGCCCAGGGGCGCGCTCACCGATGACGACGACCTAGCGGTCGCCGGCCCGCCGGCGGCTGTCGAGCACCTGCTTCGCGCCGCCGCGCTCTGCAACGACGCCGCGCTCGCCCGCGCGGAGGACGACGCTTGGGCGCTCACCGGCGACCCGACCGAAGGCGCGTTGGTCGTCGCGGCCGCCAAGCTTGGCATCGACGCCGACGTCGTAGGCCGCGAACGGCCTCGGCTCGACGCGGTGCCGTTCGCGTCCGAGCGCCAGTACATGGCGACGTTGCATCATCTCCCCGCCCGGGACGCCCGGGTGATCTACCTCAAGGGCGCGCCGGAGGTGGTCCTGCAACGATGCAGCGACGTACCGCCGCTGCTCGCGGGCGAGATCGAGCGGATGGCGGCGGAGGGGCTCCGCGTGCTCGCGGTGGCCGAACGAACGGTTGGTCCGGCGACGTCCACGATCGACGATGAGGTCGGCGACGGTTTCCGCCTGCTCGGGGTGCTGGCGATGATCGACCCGCCGCGCGGCGAAGCGATCGAGGCCGTCGCCCTCTGCCGGCGCGCCGGGATCGTCGTCAAAATGATCACCGGCGACCACCAGGTCACGGCGCGGGCGATTGGCGAGGCCCTTGGCCTAGGCGACGCGGGTGTCGACGCGGTCGCCGGGCGTGATCTCGATGGCCGTACCACGGACGAGCTGAGGCCGGTCGCAAGACGCCACGACGTGTTTGCGCGCGTCGCCCCCGAGCACAAGCTCGCCCTTGTTCGCGCCTTGCAGGCCGAAGGGCATGTCGTCGCGATGACCGGTGACGGGGTCAACGACGCGCCGGCGCTGAAGCAGGCTAATATCGGGATCGCCATGGGGATTACCGGGACGGCGGCATCGAAAGAAGCTGCCGACATGGTGCTCGCAGACGACAACTTCGCGTCGATCGCCGCCGCCGTCCAAGAGGGAAGGCGCGTCTACGACAACTTGGTCAAGGCGCTGGCGTTCGTCCTGCCGACCAATCTCGGTCTCGCTCTGATCCTGATCGCCGCAGTTGGCGCGTTCCCGGTCGTCGACGGCGCGCCGGTCCTGCCGATGGAGCCGGTCCAGGTCTTGTGGATCAACCTGGTCGCCGCGGTCGCGCTCGCTCTGCCGTTGGCCCTGGAGGCACGCGAGGCGGATGTCATGCTTCGCCCGCCGCGCCAACCAGAAGCGCCGGTGCTCGATCGCTTCGTCCTCGGCCGAACGATCAACGTCGCCATGCTGATGACCGTCGGTGCCGTCGGCCTGTTCGTGCTGCGCGCTCCGAACCCAGATGATCTTGCCGCGGCCCAGACCCAGGCCGTGACCGCGGTCGTGCTCTTTCAGATCTTCTACCTGCTCGAATGCCGGTCGTTGACCTTGCCGTTCTTCCGTGTGCGGGTCGATAACAACCCGTGGCTCTACGGCGGCAGTGCGGTCGTTCTCGCCCTCCAACTTCTCTTCGTCTACGCCCCGTTCATGCAGCTCGTCTTCGGCTCAGCACCGCTCTCGGTTCGCGACTGGTTGGAAGCGGGCGCGGTCGCCTCGGTCATCCTGCCGATCATCGCGCTCGAGAAGGCGTGGCGTCGCCCGCGCGCTGTGCGGCCGGATCGTGGATGACCGCCAGCGTTGTCGGGCGGCAGGGCGTCGCTTGCGGTCTCGGCGGATCCCTGGGGTATAGAGTGAGGGCTTGAGACAAGGGGCATCGCATGGCCGGCTGGCAGTTCTGGATCGATCGCGGCGGCACCTTCACGGACATCGTCGCCAAGGACCCGGACGGTGGCCTGTCGGTGCACAAGCTGCTCTCCGATGACAGCGCGCAGTATGCGGATGCCGCGATCGAGGGCATCCGCCGCGTTCTCGGCCTGGCGCCGGGTGTGTCGCTGCCGGCGGCGAGGATCGACGCCATCAAGATGGGCACGACCGTCGCCACCAACGCGCTGCTCGAGCGCAAGGGCGAGCCGACGGTGCTGGCGATCACCAAGGGCTTCGGCGACGCGTTGCGCATCGGCTACCAGCAGCGGCCCGACCTCTTCGCTCGTCACATCGTGCTGCCCGAGCCCGTCTACGACGACGTCGTCGAGATCGACGAGCGGGTCGGCTTCGATGGCAGCATCACCACGCCGCTCGACGAGGCCGGCGCCCGCACGGGCCTGGCTGCGGCCCACGCGCGCGGCTTTCGCGCCGTGGCGATCGTGCTGATGCACGCCTACCGCTTCACCAATCACGAGCTGCGCGTCGCCGCCATCGCTCGCGAGGTGGGCTTCACGCAGGTCTCGGTCTCGCACGAGGTCGCATCGGTCATGAAGATCGTCGGCCGCGGCGACACAACCGTGGTCGATGCCTACCTCTCGCCAGTGCTGCGGCGCTATGTCGATGACGTCGCTCGAGCCACCGGCGACACGCGGCTGATGTTCATGCAGTCCAATGGCGGCCTCGCCGACGCGCGCCGTTTCCAAGGCAAGGACGCGATCCTCTCCGGACCGGCCGGTGGCGTCATCGGGGCGGTCAAGACTGCGGCGCTCGCCGGCTACGACCACATCATCGGTTTCGACATGGGGGGCACCTCGACTGATGTCACCCACTACGCCGGCGAGCTCGAACGGCGGTTCGAGACCGTCGTGGCCGGTGCCCGCAGCAAGGCGCCGATG
>CAYUKE010000010.1:0-20849 GCA_964445185.1 uncultured Geminicoccaceae bacterium | reverse complement strand
AGCTTCGCCTCCTTCTTGCGGATCACATGAGCCTCATCACCGACACCGCCGCGCTCGAACGTCTTATCGCCGACGTCGAGGGCGAGCCCTACATCGCCGTTGACACCGAGTTCATGCGCGATCGCACCTACTGGCCCCAGCTCTGTCTCGTCCAGATCGCCAGCAGCGCAACCGCCTCAGCCATCGACGCCCTTGCCGACGGCATCAACCTTGAGCCGCTCTTCGCGCTGATGGCCGACCGCCGGGTTCTCAAGGTGCTGCATGCGCCGCGGCAAGATCTGGAGATCTTCCACCACGATGCGGGACGGCTGCCCCGACCGCTTTTCGACACGCAGCTCGCCGCGATGGTGCTCGGCTATGGCGATGAGGTCGGCTATGAGGCCCTGGTCCGCCAGGTTGCCGGCGCGCAGCTCGACAAGACCTCGCGCTTCACCGACTGGTCCAGGCGTCCGCTGACGGCGAAGCAGATCGACTACGCCCTCGGCGATGTTACCCACCTGCGCGTGATCTATGAGCGTTTCCACGCCGATCTCGAGCGCCGGGGGCGGACACGCTGGGTCGACGAGGAACTGGAAGCGCTGCTCGACCCCTCACTTTACGAACCGGCACCGGAAACGATGTGGCGGCGGCTGAAGGTCAAGAGCCGGGACGGCCGCTTCCTCGCGGTGCTCCGCGCCGTCGCCGCCTGGCGCGAGCGGGAAGCCCAGCGCAAGAACCTGCCGCGCAACCGGATCCTGCGCGACGACGTCCTGCTCGATCTCGTCGCTAACCGGCCACGCTCGATCGAGGCGCTGCGCGAGTTGAAGCGGGTGTCTCTCGACGGCCGTGCCGCCGAGGCGGTGGTCGCCGAGATCAAGACCGCGCTGGCGCTGCCCGAGGCGGAGCTCCCACGCGTCGAGCCGCCGCCGCGCCTCCCCAAGGGCATCGGGCCACTCGTCGACCTGCTGAGGGTGCTCCTGCGCCTCGCCGCCGAGGAGAACGACGTCTCGCAGCGGCTCATCGCCACAACCGGCGACCTCGAGAAGCTTGCCGCCGACGACAAAGCCGATGTCGCGGCGTTGCGCGGCTGGCGGCGCGAGGTTTTCGGCGACGCGGCGCTCAAGCTGAAGCGCGGCGAGCTTGCCCTGAAGGCCCGCGGCCGGCGCGTTGAGGTGCTCGAGACGACCAGCCATCGAGCCAGCTCAGGAGTCGAGTGAGCCCGGCGGACCGCGGCCGCGCCAGCGACGCCCAGGCGGATCTTTGGTGCGTTGACCAACGGCGCCGCGGATCGGCGCGCGCGTTCTGATCCGAGCTCAAATCGCTCCAATTCTCACTATCCTGCAACAGTGGCTGAGTACCGTCCCCTCACAACAATCGGGGGTGACACTGATGACCGTGAATCGACGGGACTCGCTTCAGCTGATCGCCGTCGCCGGCGCTGCCCTGTCCCAGGTTGGCAGCGCAGACGAGGCGGCCGCGAGCACGGCTGCCAGCATGAGCCAGTTCTTTCGCCATGGCGTTGCCAGCGGCGACCCCGATGCGCAGAGCGTCGTGATCTGGACGCGGGTGACGACCGATGCGGCGAGCGCGACCTTGCAGTGGGCGGTCGCGGCCGATCCCGAGTTCCAAACGGTTGTCGCCGAAGGCGAAGCGCCGGCGTCGAGCGATCGCGATCACACGGTCAAAGTCGTCGTCTCTGATCTCGAAGCCGGCACGCGCTACTACTACCGGTTCACCCTCAACGGCGAGACGTCGCCGGTCGGCCGCACCAGCACCCTGCCGACCGGCCGCCTGGAGCGCCTCGGCATCGCCCTGGCGTCCTGCTCGAACTATCCCTTCGGCCACTTCAACGCGTACGACGCGATGGCCAAGGACGAGGAGGTCGACTTCGTCCTACATACCGGCGACTACATCTACGAGTACGGCGCCGGCGAATGGGGCGACGACACGGGTCAGGTCCTGAAGCGGCCGCACGACCCGCCGCACGAGATCGTCACGCTCGACGACTATCGGCGCCGCTACGCTCAGTACCGCAGCGATCCCGGCCTCCAAGCGATGCATGCGGCGCATCCGTTCCTCGCCTTCTGGGACGACCACGAGACGACGAACAACCCCTGGACGGGCGGCGCCGGCAACCACACGCCCGAAACGGAGGGTGATTGGATCGCCCGGCGCGACGCGTCGATGCAGGTCTATTTCGAGTGGATGCCGATCCGCGATCCCGGCCCGGGCCAGGCGCTGCATGAATACTGGCGCACCTACGCGTTTGGCGATCTGGCCTCGCTGATCACCCTCGAGACCCGGCACACGGCGCGCGACGAGCAGCCGCCGAGCCCCGACTACGCCGCCTTCAAGACCCGCGAAGATCGTGACCGCTATGTCGAGGAAGTCTTGGGCGACCCGTCGCGCCGTATGCTCTCGCCCGACGTCGAAGAGCATGTGCGCACGAGTCTCGCCGCGTCGATCGAAAGCGGTCAAGTGTGGCGGGTGATCGGCACCGCCAGCCCGATGGCGCGGTTCTTCCTGCCCGATGTCGTGGCGGCCGGCATCCCGCGCGACGCCATTCCGCCTGCGGCCGAGTACATGGTCGAGACCGGGCGCTGGAACCTGCCCTGGTACAGCGACACCTGGGACGGCTACATGGCCGCCCGCGAAGATTTCTACGCGCTCGCACGGGACGCCGGCGCGCAGGACTTGCTCGTGCTGACCGGCGACACGCATAACTTCTTCGCCAACGAGCTCTTCAACGCTGCCGGCGAACCGGTCGGCGTCGAGATCGGCACGGCCGGCATCTCCTCGCCGGGCGAATTCCTTGATGCCGGCTTCGAGCCCGAGCTTGTCCGCCAGATTGATGCGATCTTCGCCGACGGCATGCCCGAGGTCCGTTGGACCGACAGCATGCACCAGGGCTATGTCCGCGTGGTTCTCGGCCGCGAGGCGGTCGACGTCACCTATGTCGGCGTCGATACCGTCCTGCTTCCGGATTATCGCACCCTCGAGCTGCGCAAGGAGCGGATCGTCAAGTCCGGACCGAGCCTGGCCTACAGCTGAGCTTCGTCGCTACACGCCCCGGGGCCCAACCGCCTTCGGCCTCGGGGCGCACCTCCAACAAGCGGCCGCGACCGCAGTGGCCGCCAAACTTCTCCCTCCTCCCGGATGATTCACGCACAAACACCGTCAATGGATTATTGCACACTGGAGGGAACGATGACCCGAACCGACGACCACCTGAATCTCTGGCCGGCGTTGAAGATGGCGCTGATCGCCGGCGTGCTGGCCTTGGGCCTGACAGCCTGCGGCGAGGCGGACGACGACGCCAGCGATGCCGTCGAGGAAACGGGCGAGGCGTTGGAAGAGGCCGGCGAAGACGCCATTGACGCGGTCGAGGACGCTGCCGACGACGTCGAGGATGAGGTTGCCGAGTAAGTCCATTTCCCCGGCACGAGCGAGGACGCAGCGTCGCTGCGTCCTCCTTGCCCAAGCCTAGTCTCCGCTTGGCGCGCCGGCTCCGGCGCGTCGTGACGTTCAAGCGGCGGGCGCGACGCGCCGTCAGGCGACCTTTTCGGCCGTCAGTTGCAAGGCCGGCGCGACCCACTGATCCTGAGCCGGGACAAGCTGCAGCTCGCGCGCCCCGGCCGCGTGCGTCGATTCGACCAGAGCGAACATGCGCGCCACCGCGTCGGCGAGGCCGTCCGCGAAGGCATCACCCAAGAGTTGCTCCGCGGTCACGAGCGCGGTGATGGCGTCGCCCGTGCCGTTCAGCGTCACCTCCAGGCGTGGGTGCTCGACGAGCCAGGCGCCGTCTGGGGTGACGCCGAGCACGCCCAGCCGGTCGTTCGCAATGCCAGCCTCCAGAGAGGTCACGACGACGACCCTGGGTCCTTGCGCCAGAAGCTCGCGCGCCGCGGCGACGGCATCGGCGAGATCGGCGATCGTCTCGCGCCGCGTCAACCAGGCGAGCTCGAACTGATTGGGCGTGACGAGATCGGCGCGGGCGAGCGCCCGATCGCGGAAGAACTCGGGAATGCCCGGCCGCACGAAGATGCCGCGTCCGAAGTCGCCGATGACCGGATCGCAGGCGTACAGCGCCTTGGGGTTCAGCGATTTTACCCGACCGACCGCGTCCAGCACCACTTCGCCAAGCGCGGCGCCGCCGAGATAGCCGCTCACCACCGCGTCGCACCCAGCGAGCGCGCCGCGCTCGCCCATGCCCTCGATGACGTCGGCGATGTGCTCGGGTGTCTTGATCTCGCCGCGCCAGGCGCCGTAGCCGGTGTGGTTGGAGAACTGCACGGTGTGAACCGCCCAAACTTGGACGCCGAGGCGCTGCAGGAGGAACACGGCGACACTGTTCCCGACATGGCCGTAGGCCACCCAGGACTGGATCGACAGAACGTTCGGCATCACTCTTCACCCGGGATGTCGAGGCAAGGCACCAAGGCGCCGGAACCTAGGAGCCGTGGGCTGCCCGTTCAATGTGGAGGCATGCATGGCGGACCCCGCCAATCTGCGACGCGACTACACGCAAGGCGAACTCGACGAGACGGCCGCCGGCGACGATCCGTTCGCGCTGTTCTCGACCTGGTACGCCGAGGCCGTCGCCGCCGAGCTGGTCGAGCCAAATGCGATGACGCTCGCCACAGTTGATGCCTCCGGTCGGCCGTCCGCGCGCATCGTCCTGCTCAAGGGGTTCGATCGCGCCGGTTTTCGCTGGTACACCAATTACGAGAGCCGCAAGGCGCAGGACCTTGACGTGAACGCGCATGCGGCCCTGCTGTTCTGGTTCGACAGGCTGGAACGCCAAGTGCGCATCGAGGGCCGAGCCGGGCGCCTGCCGGACGATGTTTCCGATTCGTACTTCCAGAGTCGGCCACGCGGCAGCCGCATCGGCGCCTGGGCGTCGCCCCAGTCGCGCCCGATCGAAGGCCGCGCCGCACTCGACGCGCTCGAACAGGCGGCGACCGATCGTTTCGGCGACGGCGACATTCCACGGCCGACGCATTGGGGTGGGTTCAACCTGATGCCGGAGGCGTTCGAGTTCTGGCAGGGGCGCCAAGCCCGGCTGCACGATCGCTTTCGCTTCACCCGCCAAGGCGACAGCTGGCTGCGACAGCGCCTGGCGCCTTGACCAGCGCCGATCTGCCCCCGCCCCTCGCCGCGTGGTTCACCAATCGCGGCTGGACGCTGCGGCCACACCAGCGGGAGGTGCTCGACGCCGCGGCTTGTGGCGAGTCGGCACTCGTCATCGCGCCCACAGGCGGTGGCAAAACGTTGGCCGGTTTTCTTCCCACACTGGTTGAGCTGACTGAGGCGTCCGACGTCCCCCGCCCGCACACCCTCTACATTTCACCCCTCAAAGCGCTCGCGACCGACATCGCCCGCAACCTCGATGCGCCGATCGCCGCGACGGGGCTCCCGATCCGCGTTGAGACACGCACCGGCGACACCCCGCAGAACCGTCGCGTGCGCCAACGACAGCATCCGCCACACCTTCTGCTAACGACGCCCGAGAGCCTGGCTCTGCTGCTGGCCTATCCCGATGCCGATAAATATTTCAATGGGTTGAAGCGCGTTGTTCTCGATGAACTTCATGCGCTTGTGCCGAACAAGCGGGGCCAGCTTCTGGGTCTAGGCCTGGCAAGATTGCGGCGGCTGGCACCGGGTCTGCAGCTCGTCGGGCTGTCGGCGACCGTCGCCGACCCGGCACGGCTGCGCGCCTGGCTCGACCATCCCGACAAGCCGGCCCGACTCATCGAGGCCCGAGGCGGCGCAGCCCCGGACATCCGGGTCATGGTGCCAGGACAGCATATGCCGTGGTCCGGGCATTTCGGTGCTTATGCAGCACGCGACCTCTATGCCGCCATCGCCGCCCACGGGGTGACCCTCGTCTTCACCAACACCCGCTCGCAGGCCGAGATCATCTTCCAGTCGCTGTGGCGACTGAACGACGACAATCTGCCAATCGCCCTACACCATGGCTCGCTCGAGATCGACCAGCGCCGTCGGGTCGAGGCCGCCATGGCCAAGGGCGCCTTGCGCTGCGTGGTCTGCACCTCGTCGCTCGACCTCGGCATCGATTGGGGCGACGTCGATCTCGTCGTCCAGGTCGGCGCGCCGAAGGGTGCTTCCCGCCTCCTGCAGCGGATCGGGCGTGCCAACCATCGCATGGACGAGCCGTCGAAGGCGCTGTTGATCCCCGGCAATCGCTTCGAGGTCCTGGAGTGCATGGCCGCGCGCGAGGCGATCGACGCGCACGCGCTCGACGGCGAGGTGCAGCACGAACGCTGCCTCGACGTTCTCGCCCAGCACATCGTCGGCACCGCCTGTGCCGGCCCGTTCGATGCTGAAGTGATCTATGAGGAGGTTACGAATGCGGGAGGCTTCAAAGGCCTTTCGCGCAAGGATTTCGACGATGTTCTTACCTTCGTGGCCACCGGCGGCTACGCCCTCGGCACCTATGAGCGCTATCGCCGCATCAAGCTCGGCGCTGATGGGCTCTGGCACCTCGCCGACGGTCGCCTCGCCCGCAGCTACCGGATGAACGTCGGTGTGATCCACGATGCACCGATGCTCAAGGTCAGACTAGGCCGCCGGGTCGTGGGTGAGGTCGAGGAGTTGTTCGCGGCGACGCTCAGCCCCGGCGACACGTTCCTGTTCTCAGGTCGCGTGCTCGTCTTCGACGCCATCCGCGAGACCGACATGCTCTGCCGCCTCGCCAAGGGCGACGTCGAGCCCAAGGTGCCGAACTACGGCGGGACGCGGCTGCCGCTGTCGACCAACCTCGCCACCCGCGTCCGCGGTTGGCTCGCCCACCCCGAACGCTGGTCAACGCTGCCCGAGCCGGTGCGCGAGTGGCTCTTGCTCCAGGTCGAACGGTCGAGCCTGCCGGGCGCGGAAGAGTTGCTGGTCGAGAGCTTTCCGCGCAACGGACGCGAGTTCCTCGTGGTCTACTCGTTCGCCGGCTGGAATGCGCACCAGACGCTCGGCATGCTCCTGACCCGTCGCCTGGAGCGCGCGGGCGCCGGACCGCTGGGGTTCGTCGGCACCGATCATGCACTCGCTGTCTGGAGCCTGCGTACGATCGATGACGTGGCCGGGCTGTTCCACGTCGACATCCTCGGCGACGACCTCGAAGAGTGGATGGCCGAAAGCTCGCTCCTGAAGCGCACCTTCCGCAACGTCGCGCTGATCGCCGGGCTGATCGAGCGACGCCAGCCGGGCCAAGAGAAAAGCGGTCGGCAGATGACCGTCAGCTCAGACCTCATCTACGACGTGCTGCGCAAGCATGACCCCGACCATGTGCTGCTTCGCGCCACCCGCGCCGATGCCGCGACGGGCCTTCTCGACGTGCGTCGCCTCGCCGACCTCCTGGTGAGCGTCCAGGGCCGCATCGCCGTACGACGTCTGGATCGCGTGTCCCCGCTGGCCGTGCCGGTGATGGTCACGATCGGTCGCGAGAGCGTCTACGGTGCCGCGATGGACGACTTACTGGACGAGGCGGCGGACGAGCTCATCGCCGAGGCCATGGGCCCGTCGAGGGCCGCTTGAGCCTCGTCGACCTGGAGATCGCCGGTGTCGCGCTGCGGCTTGACGGCCGTGGCGCCGTCCTCGTGCCGGACGAGCGGCTGCTGATCGTCGCCGATCTACACTTGGACAAGGGACGGGCCTTCGCCACTGCAGGCCAGCTGCTCCCGCCCTACGACACGCGGGCGACGCTCGCCCGGCTCGTGGCGCTGCTGAACGATCACCGGCCGGAGCGCGTCATCAGCCTCGGCGACGGCTTCCATCGCCGCCATGGCTACGAGCGGTTGGCGCGCGAGGATCGCGCGCAGCTCGACGCCATCGATCGCGTCTGCGCCTGGACCTGGCTTGCCGGAAACCATGACCCGGAAGCACCGCCAGCGCATGGCACGAGCGTGCAGGGGTCGCTGCTACTCGGCAGCCTGACCTTGCGGCACAGGCCGGCGCCGGCGCCGGCGCCGGGCGAGGTCGCCGGCCATCTCCATCCAAAGGCGGCGGTGCGGGTCCGTGGTCGCCGGGTCGTGCGCCCCTGCTTCGCCACCGACGGTCACCGGCTCCTGATGCCCGCACTCGGCACCTTCAGCGGCGGGCTCGACGTCTGGCACACCGCCATCGCCGAGCTGTTCGACAACCGTTTCGATGTCATCGTCTGCGGCCGCGATGGGCGGCTGCGGCGCCTGCCCGCGACCCGCCTTGAAGGCGCGCCGCGCCGCGCTAGGTGCCGCGGCGCACCTTGAAGGCAGGAGCTCATGCCCACGACGCTCGTCTGGTTTCGCCAAGACCTTAGGCTTGAGGACAACCCGGCCCTTGCCGAGGCGGCCGCGCGCGGCAGCGTCGTCCCGGTCTTCATCATCGACGACGCCGCGTCCGGCGACTGGGCCGTAGGCGGGGCGGGCCGTTGGTGGCTGGAGGCGAGCTTGGCGTGTCTCGACTCTGCCCTGCGCGAGCGTGGCGGCGGCCTGATCGTCCGCGAAGGACCGACTCTTGCGACCCTCGAGCATCTCGCGGCGGAGACCGAGGCCGACGGCCTGGTCTGGAACCGCTGCTACGAACCCCGCTCGATCGCCCGCGATGTTGCCGTCAAGCAGCGTTTCAAGGAGCGTGGCTTTACCGTTTGGTCATGCAATGGCTCGCTGCTGTTCGAGCCGTGGACGATCGCCACCCAGGCCGGCGACCCGTTCAAGGTCTACACGCCGTTCGCGCGCGCGTGCCTGAAGGCACGCCCCGGCGCAACTCAACCATTGATCGATACCTCGTATTCTCCTAAAGTGCCGTCGATTATTGAGGGTTCCTCAATAAGATTGTTTCGTGACATCCCAACTTGGACGCGCGGTCTGGCCGACATGTGGCGGCCAGGCTTTTCTTTTGCAACCAATGCGTTAGAAGATTTCTTTGAGGACAAAGCTGAGGATTATGGGGACAACCGCAATCGCCCCGACCTCGACGGCACATCGTTTCTCTCCCCAAGATTGCACTGGGGTGAACTGAGTCCCCGGCAGATCTGGGGTGCGGCGTTCAGTCGCGCTGGTGGTGACGAGGCGCTCGATCCTGGCACTGGGATCGAGGTCTTCCTGAGAGAGCTGATCTGGCGCGAGTTCGGCTACCACATCCTCTACCACTTCCCACACCTGCCCGACGCGCCGCTGAAGCCAGCCTTCGCCGGCTTTCCGTGGGCCGGCTGCAAAGCCAATCGCAACGCCTGGCGGTTCGCCCGCACCGGCTATCCGATCGTCGACGCCGGCATGCGCCAGCTGCGCCAGACTGGGTGGATGCACAATCGCGTGCGGATGATCGTCGGCTCCTTCCTGGTGAAGGATCTGCTCGAGGACTGGCGCCACGGGGCTCGCTGGTTCTGGGACAACCTCGTCGACGCCGACCTCGCCTCGAACACGCTGGGCTGGCAGTGGGTGGCAGGTTGCGGGCCCGATGCGGCGCCTTACTTCCGTATCTTCAATCCAGTGAAGCAGGGAGTGAAGTTCGATCCGAATGGCGCCTATGTCCGCCGCTGGGTTCCCGAGCTTGCGCAGGTCCCCACGGAGCACATCCACGCGCCATGGCAGGCGCCGCCCGCGGTGCTAGCTGCGGCCGGTGTTCGCCTCGGCGACGCCTATCCGGCGCCGATCGTCGACCACACGCAAGCGCGGGCGCGGGCGCTTGACGCCCTCGCCCAGATCAAGCAGTCCGCATGAGCGACAGGCCGAGGAGCCGATGACCGTGACGACCATCGCCGACCGCCAGCGCGAGCTTGAGGACGAGTTCGCGCTGTTCGACGAGTGGCGGGACAAGATTGACTACATCATGGACATGGGTCGCTCCCTGCCGCCCTTTCCGGACGAGCTGCATACCGAGGACCGCCGCGTGCACGGCTGCCAGAGCCAAGTCTGGCTCGACGCCACCATCGACCCCGGGACCGGCCGGCTGCGCCTGCGCGCCGACAGCGACGCCATCATCGTCAAGGGATTGATCGGCTTGGTGCTGCGCCTCTACGACGATGCCGAGCCCGCGGAGATCGTCGCCAACCCGCCCGAGGTCCTGGAGCGCATCGGCCTGCAACGCCACCTCACCCCCTCCCGCGCCAACGGCTTGCATGCGCTGCTCGCCCGCGTGCGCGAGCTGGCGTCGGAACACAAGAACCACTAGGCACGCACCGCGGCGCCAGCAGCACGACGACAAGGCGGGTCTAAAGGGATCTTCACCGTCGTCGCCGGACCCAATTCGTAGGCCCGCGAACAAGCCGATAGGGCGCGACGCTTGACGTGATCCCTTCGCGAATGCCGTGGTCTTCGGGGCACCGACCACGGGAAGTGACGACATGCTTCGCCTCGAACCGCCGCTGCGGGTCGCAACGGCAGCCGATGCCAAAGAACTTGCCGATCTCGTCAATTTCGCGGGCGAAGGACTACCTCTCTACGTCTGGCAAAGTCTGGCAGCAGACGGTCAGGACCCGTGGGAGGTTGGTCGCGCACGACAAGCCGCAAAGGCGCGCGATGGCCAAGTCATCGTTGTTGATTACGGCAACGGTGCTGTCGCCGGGCTGACCGGTTACGCAATCGGTTCGGAACCCGTGAGCGTCGGCGACGACTTTCCTCCCTTGTTCCGGCCTCTTCAGGAACTCGAGAATGCAGCGCTCGACAGCTGGTACGTCAATGTGTTGGCCTGTTACCCGAGCTTCCGCGGACAAGGGCTTGGATCACGTCTGCTCGCTCTGGCGGACGAAATCGCGCGCGAGAGTGCGCTTTCTCGGATGAGCGTCATCGTCACCAGCGACAATGCCGATGCACGACGTCTCTATGCACGGCACGGCTACGAAGAAGCAGCAACACGTCCTTGTGTGAAAGAGAAATGGGTCACGCAGACAGAGCACTGGGTGCTTCTGCTGAAATCTCTCTAGTCTCGGCCTCCCCGCCTACGTAGCTAGCGTCCAAGCTGCGCTACGTCGGCACGCTGGACCCGGTGGACGCCCGCTTCTCCGCCTGACTCAGGAGGCACCCGGCGCCTGGAGGAGGTCGTCAAGGCCGATGTCCATCCGGTCCGTCTGGAAATCGGGCAGACGGTAGACCCAGGCCTCCATCTCCGCGAAGCGCACCCAACGCGCGTCGTCGATAGTCGCCAGCTCGACCCGCATCATCACGTCCTCGAACGTCTGCGCTTCCAGCGTCGTCGAACGCTCCGGCCAAGCAACGTCGCCGGCCGGCCGAACCTCGTCGAAACGGAGCGCAGCGAAGACGCTAGCAAGGCGGCGGATGGCGTCGGGGTTGGTCACCCGCCCTTCCGGCAGCGCGTCGGTGAGCGTGAGGTCTTCCTCGACCGCGAGCCGGCCGACGGTGAAGCCCTCGCCCTCGGCAGGCGTCACGCTCAACGTCTTTATGGCCGTGCGATCGAGGCTGGGAAGATCCGTGTCGAGCCAGTCGACGAGGTTGGTGGGCACGTCGACCGTGCCGGACGCGAGCCAGCTCTGGTCGGCGTTCGTGTGGCGAACGTACGTACCACGCGTGTCGCGCGTGATCGCCTCGCTGCGCTTGCCGATGAGGATGTCGGCAACCGCCGCATCTGCCGCATCGGTGACGACGACTTGGGTGGCCGCGCTCCCGGCCCCGGGATCGTCGAGGTCGAGCCGGACGAGGCGTTCCGGTATCGACGTCCGCTCGGCGGCATAGCGCAGCTCGGCGAGGCCGCGCAGCGCGTCGCGAACCGTCGCCCCATCGACCGCGTAGCCGAACCTTTCCGGCGCGATCCAGCCGTCGTCGCTGCGCTCGATGCGGATGATCTCCTCGCCGTGGCGAATCTCGATGCGCGCCACCGCGTCCGCCCGCTCGCGGAGATCGGGCAGCACCGGGTCCTCGAACAGCGCCGCCGTCGCGACGCCTCGCTGCGCCTCGAGGGTGACGAAGACCGCGCCGGCGGCGGACGCAGCGGCGGCGATGCTCCAGACGACGAGCGCACGCGGTCCCATAGCTCCTCCTCCTCAGCCCAACCCACGGACGGCGCTGCGCTCGCCCTGGCGGCGGCGCCAGACAAGCAACCCGATGGCAAAGAACGCCACGAGCGCAGGCACGGCGACGATGTTGAGCAGCCGCAGGCGCGTGGCGAGAAGCTCGACGTCCTCGTCAAGGGCGAAGCGGACATCGCGCAGCTCACCGCGGATGGCGAGAAGCTCATCGCGGAAGCCCGCGACGGCTTCTTCCTGGGCGGCGGTGAGCACGATGCCCTGCTCCGCTTCGTCGAGGCGGATCTCATCGATCTTCGCCTGCGTCTCCTCAAGACGGGCGACGAGCTCCTGCTCGGTGGCGCGGAATCGTTGCTCGGCCTCGCGCTCCATCGCGTCGATAACCGTGAACGGCCGCGCGTCGAAGCCGCGCCCGCGGAGCGCGGTCAGCCCCTCGCCGCCGGCGAGGCTCTCCGCCGCGTTGACCACGAAGTCGCCGTTGTTGGCGATCGGCACGGCGAACTCCTGACCGAGGAGCTGCTGTCGCTGGATCCAGGCGGCATCGGCGAAGAAGTCGGCGTCGGCAACGACGATCAGGCTTAGCGGTGCCGTGCCATCGCTCAGATGCTCGCCGGCGGCCACCTGATCCACGCCTTCTGGCGGACCATCGGGAAAGGCCGTCGCAACGTCGCCCTCGACGCGGGCGACGATCGTCCGCGGCGCGCCTTCGGGCTCGTAGCCGTCGAGCAGCGCAAGCGGATCCGGCATGAGCAGCTCGTCGCGCGCGAATGCGGCGACGTCAGTGGTGGTGACGACGAGCGGCGTTAGCGTTGTGGTGGCCTCCGCTGTCAGCTCGATCGCGCCGGGTGAGTTGAAGGCGAGGCGCTGCAGCTGGGCGAGGCTCGGATCGTCGAGGTCGAACTGGCTCGGGTCGGCGGTGAACCAGATGGGGTAGGTGGTGACGACGGGGCGGCCTTGCGATTGAACCTGCACCCGCACGCCCGTCTGCCGGTCGCCCAGCACCGTTTCGGGCGCGATCGCGATCCCCCAGGCAGCGAGGAGATCGTCGACGCCGGCGAACCCCGCCGGCGGCTGTTGTGGCGGCATCGCACCATTCTCGAACATCGGATCGAGCACGACGAGAAGGCGACCGCCACGGAGCGCGAACTGGTCGACCGCGTAGGCGATCTGCGGCGTCAGGTCGGTTGGCTGGCCGAGCAGCACGACATCGACGTCGTCGTCGATGCGGTCGAGCTCGCCGAAGCTCCGCCGGACGTCGAACACCTCCTCCAACGTGTCAGTCACCGCCCAGCGCTGGTACTGGTTGATCGGCAAGCCATAGAGCGGCAGGTCGCCCACCACCTGGAGGACCGGCTTCTCCGGATTGGCGAGGTCATGGATCAGCCGGGTGAGATCGTACTCGATGAAATCGATCCGCTCCGGCGCCAGGTAGCCGAGCGTCTGGCGGTCGTCGGTCATGTTGAAGCCGCTGAGGCCGAGATACACCTGCTCGCCCGTGAGGCCGATCGGCAGGCCCTGGAGCCCGTCGGCGACCGCCTGATCCTCCTCAGGCGAAAACGGCCGAGGGTCGTAGCGTTCGACACGGAGCATGCCGTCCGCGAGCGTCACATATTCGGCGAGGAAGTCGCCAACACGGCCGGCGTGCGCCTCAAGGTTCGGGCCGAGGTCGCCGAGATTGTTGGAACGATAGAAGCGCAACGTGATCGGCTCGTCGATCCCGGCGAGCACCTCTCGCGTGCCTTCGGACACGGTGAATCGCTGGTCGGCGGTAAGGTCGAGCCGCCAGCCGCCGAGACGCTCGCCGGCCACGATATTGACGCCGAAGAACGTGACCACCGCTGCGAGGATGACCCCGACGCTGATGACCCGTCGATTGAGCCGCTGGCCCAGGAACACCATGGTCGTCCTCTCACGTGCCCTTGTTGAGTTCGATGACGGCGACGTTGACCGTCAGGCTCACGATGATGAGCGAGGCGAAGAACACGAGGTGGCGGGCGTCCAAGACGCCGTTCTGGATAGCCTCGTAGTTGGTGAGGAAGCTGAACGAGGCGATCGCGTCGACCAAAGCCTGTGGCGCCCAGCCCGCGAACGCCGCCTGAACGAGCTCGATGCCGCTCACCAGAAAGACGAAGCACACGGCCACCGCAATGACGAACGCGATCACCTGATTTCGGGTCAGCGCCGAGACGCAACCTGAAATCGCGAGGAACCCGCCCGCCATCAGCCACGAGCCGAGATAGCCCGCTAGGATCACGCCGTTGTCCGGATCGCCCAGATAGTTGACTGTCAGCCACAACGGGAAGCTGAGCGCGAGGGCGATGCCGGCGAAGAGCCAGGCGGCGAGGAACTTGCCGACGACCGCTGCCGTCGTCCCCATCGGCAGGGTCAAGAGGAACTCGAGCGTGCCGCTTTTCCTTTCCTCGGCCCAGAGTCGCATGCCGATCGCCGGGATCAAGAACAGGTAGAGCCAGGGGTGGAAGACGAAGAAGGCGGCGAGGTCCGCCCGTCCGCGCTCGAGAAAGCCACCCAGGTAGAAGGCGAGAGCGCCGCCGAGCGCCAGGAAGATGCAGATGAAGACGTAGGCCAGCGGCGACAGGAAGTACGCCTCCAGCTCGCGGCGCATGACGAGAAAGGTGGTGCGCATCGGGTCGGCCCTCAGGCGGCGCGGGTCAGCGTGCGGAAGACGTCGTCGAGCCGGCCGCGGCGGCGCACGACCTCGCGAACGGGAAACTCGGCCGATCGAGCGACGGCGTTGACCGCATCGAGCACGTCGCCGCCACGCTCCGGGCGAACTACGATGATCGAGCCGTCGCCCTCGCCGGACTCGCAGGTCACCGACGCAACGCCCGGCGCATGCTCGAACGCGGCGATGCAGCGCGCCGCATCGCCGGCACCGATGGTTACGACGACCGCGTTATGCTCGACGGCGCGCGCCTGCAGCGCTTCGGGCGTCCCGTCGGCGACGATTCGGCCCCGCGCGACGATGATCGCGCGATCGCAGACCGCCTCGACCTCCTCAAGGATGTGCGTCGACACCAAGATCGCCTTTGTCGGCGCGATGGTCTTCAGCAGGCGACGAACTTCGAACTTCTGGTTCGGATCGAGGCCGTCGGTCGGCTCGTCGAGGACTAGTAGATCGGGGTCGTGGAGCAGCGCCTGAGCCAAACCGACGCGGCGTCGAAAGCCCTTCGAAAGGGTCTCGATCGGTCGGCGCCAAACCTGATCCAAATGCAGGCGCTCGCGGACCTCGCCTAAGCGCGTCGCGAGATCGGCGCGGTCAAGCCCGCGCACAGCACCGACGAAGCTGAGCAGGCCCAGCGGAGTCATGTCGCCATAGGCGGGCGCACCCTCGGGCAGGTAGCCCAGCCTCGCGCGGGCCCGCTCCGGCTGGCGCTGGACGTCCACGCCGGCAATCCGAACAGTGCCGGCATCGGCAGGCAGATAGCCGGTGACCATCCGCATCGTGGTCGACTTGCCGGCGCCGTTCGGCCCGAGAAAGCCGACGACCTCGCCGCGCCGGACCTGAAAGCTGATGCCGTCGACCGCGGTGAGCGCACCAAATCGTTTGGTCAGGTCCTGCACGTCGAGCAGGGTGTCCATCCGCGTCTCCCAACGTCGAAGCTGCGCGGCGGCTCACCGCCGGCGGGCGCGGATGTAAGGTGCGGACCGATGGGCTTCAAGGTGTCGCGCGACCCGGCGTTGCGGCCCAACGCGCCGCCCGTCAGCGGAGACGCTGCTCCTGGTCGCAGCCACTCCGGTCGTTTGGCAGGCAGTCGGGATCGAGCGGACGCAGGCGCTCGCGGTTGGCGTTGAGCAGCGGGCTCGTCGGCAGGGGGTCCCAGCCGGCGCCGGGCAGATCGTCGCTCGGTGTGCCCAACGGCGCGGCGAGCGCACCGCTTCCGCCAAGGCCCAACGAGGGCACGCCCAGCCGCGGCTCCGTCGGCAGCGCGACGAATTGGGTCGGGATATCGCGGTCGCGGCTCTGTCGACAGGTCATCAGCTCGCCGTCGATTACCCGCTGCTCACCGACGAAGCCGCCATCGGTGCCGTAGGCGCCGCAGTCGCGATCGCGTGCGGTGCACACGCCCAGGCTCGTGGTGTTCCAATCACGACTTGGCGCTGGGGCACAGTAGCCCTCGCGGCAGCCCATCGGATCGTTGATCGAGCAGGGCTGACCGTTGCCGACAAACGCCCCCTGCTGCGCGGCCACCGGCGGCCCGACGGCAAGAGCGAGCGTGGCCAAAACCACCATCAGAAAGGCAGGCGTCACCGACATAACACATCCCAGCATAGCCACTGTCAGCCTACCGACTGGCCCGGCGCGCGCCAATCGCGAAGCGGCGCAGACCACACCGGAGGTCGCACGGAGCCTAGGCGTGTTTGACGATGGTGGGCGCACAGGGACTCGAACCCTGAACCCGCGGATTAAAAGTCCGCTGCTCTGCCAATTGAGCTATGCGCCCGCGGCGATGATGCGCACGCGATCGGGTAGGTCAAGGACGGCCGGCGGATCGGTCGCCGGCGCAGGCGCGATCGCTAGAATCAGTATCGATTTTTCTAGATTTTATGAGCGACGCCACGAGGCGGTCGATCGGTGTTGTCGTTCTGTTCCTACCACTTTCTCACTCTGGCAGCGAAGTATCTTGTCATTCGATACTGTACGTCCGTCATCGTTCAGGGACGTCCAGTCCCTGCAGTGAGCCGTCGGTAGCGCAGGATGAAACGCCTCAGTAATCCCCCGACCCGGCCACCGCGCCGCGCCGCCTCAACGAAGGTGAGCGGGCACACCGCAGGCGATCTTTCCAGCTATGGACACGTGCGTTGCTTGGAAGAAGTTGTCGTTCCGATGGCTGGTCTGCCGGGTGGGCATGCTCTCGGTCAGACGGCGCTCGGTTGCTTGCGGCAACAAGTCGCAGGTCTGCGCAGACGCCTGGACCGCAGCGCGAAGCCAGGCGGGATCGAGCCAAAAGGCTCCGACGCCGGCGTGTTAATTGCGTATCTTCGAAGCTTATTAAGTGACGTTCTTACCACCACGAACGCTCGCGCAAACCAACACTCGACGAGGGAGAGTGCCGCATGACGACCGTCGCCCGGTTTCGCAGCAGCCTGGATCGGCTGATGGCCCATCAAGACCGCGACGTCCGCCTGCAGGCGGCGCGGTGCGTCGGGCGTCTGCCGGGCTCGATGATCGTCGGCCAGCTTCGTGCGCTCGCCGAGGATCCGGACCACCAGGTTCGCCGCGAGGCCTTGGCGACCCTTGCCGAACGCGCGCCCGCCGCGGGTCGCGCGGTCCTACGTCATGCATTCAAAGAGGACGGCGATCTCGAGTGCCGCCGCGCGGCGCTCGTTGGGCTCGTCCGGCTGCAGGACCGGGACCTGCTCCCGGCTATCCGCCGCCTAATCCGCAACCCGGACGCCTTTAGCTGCGCCCAAGCGCCGGCGACCCGGGCGAGCCGGCAAGCTCTGTGCTGCGAGGCGGTTGCCGCCCTCGCCGTCCTGGGCGATCCGAGCGTCGTCCCCGATCTCACAGCCTTGCTTGAGCGCCATGTCGCGCCCTCCCTCGACGACACCGTTATCCGCGCGCTCGCGCAGCTCGGCGCGCGCGGACGCGCCGCCATCGCCGACATGGTGCACGAGGCGCCGGCGCACCGAGCACGTAGCGCAGTCGCCGCTTTGGCCGCCGCCGACAGCAGCGAGACGGACGCCATCGCGATGTTCCTCAACCACGAGGATGCGTCGGTCCGACAGCTCGCCACGGCTACCCTGGCGCGGCTGGCGCCAAGCCACTCGGCGCTCATCCGGCGGCTCGACGACCGCGATCCCGTCATCCGAGCCTTGGTTGCCCAGCATGCGGGACCAACGATGCCGGCGCTGCTGGACATCCTCGTCGACGATCCGGCGCCCGAGGTCGCGGTCGCAGCACTCGCGGCGGTCTCCCGCGTGGCCAGCTCGGAACGCAACCCCGACATGATTTGGCGTGTTCGCCGCATGACCCGAAGCAGCGACACGGCAGTCGCGTGCGAGGCGATGCGCACTGTCGCCGAGATCGCACCGAGCGCCGCGACAGCCTATCTGCGGGAGCTGGCCGCGGATAGCGGACTGGCGCCGTCGGTTCGCTTGACCGCGGTGCGGCTGCTCGCCGATCGCGACGAAGCGCGTCTGCTCCCACAGCTCGCTGTCGATCTCGCCAGCGACGACCCCGAGTTCCGCCGCGGCGTTCTCGATGCGCTCGGGCGCCTCGCGAGGCGTCGGGATGACGAGCAGGTCGTCATCGTCCTTACCGACGCGCTGACCGCCGACGCCCGCCCGCCGCGGCGTCGAAGCGCCCGAACCCGAGGTCGCGCCTCCGTGGCCACCGCCTATGCTGACCCTGTGCCCAAGGTTGATCTCTCCGAAGCGTCGCCGGAGACGCGGCGTCTCCTTCGCCGAGAGATCGCCGACGTGCTGGCGAACATCCCGTCAACGCTTGCGGCCGAAACGCTCGCCGAGGTCGTCCTGGCGACAACCGACGACGAGTTGGCTCGAACGGCAGCGCGCTCGCTCGCCGCGCTCGCGGAGCGCTTGCCCGAGCTGCCGCCGGCGGTGCTGCCGGCCGCCCGGCAGCTTGCCGGACACGCCGACGAAGCGCAGCGCCTCGCCGGGATCCGAGTGCTGGCTTCGCGACGAGACCCGGCGAGCGTGACCGTCATGCTGCGCGCGCTTGACGACGCGGATCCCGGCGTGCGCGCCTGCGCCGTCCGCTGGCTCGGCGCCGTCAACATGCCGCTCGACGCGGCGGTCGTCGCCCGGCTGACCGAACGTCTCGGCGACCGCAACTCGGGCGTGCGTCTGGCGGCTATGGCGGCCTTGGCGACCCGTCGGGGCGACCAAGCCGCCGGCTTCATCATCGACGCTGCCATCACCGCGGGCGATGAGACGATGCCGGCAGTCGCGGCGTGCCTGCGCCGGCTGACGAGCGAGAGCGTGCACCGCGAGCTCGCCCGACGGCTCGCCTGTGCCCAAAGTCGCAACCGCCAGCTGGCGCTGTTGCGCTTGAGCGACTCGATTCTGACCGACGCCGAGGCGGCAGTCGCGGCCTGAACGTCGCCTCTGGTCGCCGGGTGCGCGACCTGCCACTCTTCGCTCCCGCAGCACGGCGGGGACGGAGGGGGCAGACCCAATGACCGAACCGGAGTTCGAAGCGACGCGTGCGTGCGTCTTCGACGCGTACGGCACGCTATTTGACGTACACAGCGCGGTCGGACGCCACGCCGCGGCACTCGGCGAGGACGCAACGGCCTTCTCGGCACTGTGGCGTCATAAGCAGCTCGAATACGCTTGGCTGCGGTCGCTGATGGAGGCCTACGCCGACTTCTGGCAGGTGACGACTGACGCCTTGGACTTCGCCTTGGCGCGGTTCGGTGTGACGGACGAGCATGTGCGCGAGAGCTTGCTCGACGCCTACCGGGAGCTCGACGCCTACCCCGAAGTTCAAAGTGTTCTGGAGGAGTTGCAGCGCGGAGGCTTCGACCTCGCCATTCTCTCCAACGGCACGCCGGAGATGCTGGCGTCCGCGCTCGCGGCCGCCGGGTTGGAGCAGCGCATCAGCACGGCGCTAAGCGCCCAAGAGCTGCGGCTCTTCAAACCGCGACGCGAGGTCTACGCCCTCGCCGTCGAACGGCTGGGCCTGTCGCCGCGGGAAATCTGCTTCCTGTCGAGCAATGCTTGGGACGTCCACGGCGCCGCGCATTTCGGGTTTCGCTGCGTCTGGGTGAACCGCTTCGGACAGCCGCCGGAAGCGTTGCCGGCGGGACCGGTCGCCGTCATCGAGACCTTGGAGGCGTTGCCGGAACTCCTGCCCCATGGCTGACGGGGCGGCCGCCACCTTCGGCGGTCCCCTCGTCCAGGTGATGGCCGGTGGCGCGCAGGGCGGCGCGGAGGCCTTCTTCGAGCGGCTCGCCTCCGCGCTTGCAGAGGACGGGCTGGAGCAGCGACTGCTCGTCCGTGATGTTGGAAACCGCGCGGCCCGCCTTCGTGAGCAAGCGCTGCAGGTCACGTCTCTGCCCTTCGCCGGCAGCATCGATCTCTGGAGCCCCTGGCGCGTCCGCCGGCTGCTGCGCCGACTACAGGCGCCCGTCGTCCTGTCCTGGATGAACCGCGGCGCTGCGTCGGTGCCGCGTGGCCCTTGGGTGCACGCCGCACGCCTCGGCGGCTTCTACAAGCTACGCTATTACCGCACGGCCGATTGGCTGATCGGCAACACGCCTGCCATTGTCGACTACCTCGTCGGCGCAGGCTGGCCGCGCAACCGTGTCGTCCATCTGCCGAATTTCGTCGACGTGGTCGAGGCTGGCCCCAGCCGCGCAGCGCTCGACCTGCCTGCTGGCGCGATCGTGCTCGCTTACGGCCGGCTGCATCGCAACAAGGGCTTCGACACGCTGCTCTCGGCGTTCGCCAATGTCCCGGACGCGATCCTCCTGCTCGCTGGCGACGGCCCGGAGCGGCCCGCTCTCGAACGCTACGCAGCCGGGCAAGGGCTTGCCGAGCGCGTGCGCTTTCTCGGCTGGATCGCGCGACCGCAGGCTCTTCTCGCCCTCGCCAACGTCTTCGTCTGCCCTTCGCGACACGAGCCCCTGGGCAACGTCATTCTTGAGGCGATGGCGGCGGGTCGGCCTATCGTCACCACGGCGTCCGCCGGCGCCGGCCATCTGCTGGAGGATGGCATCTCCGCGGTGATCACACCGATCGACGATGCCGACGCGCTCTCCTCGGCGATCCGCGCCATCTTGTCCGATCCGGCCAGGGCCGATGAACTTGGCGCCGCGGCGAAGCGGGCGGCTAAGCCTAACGCGCGACCGGCCGAAGAGCGCGCCTACCGAGACTTCCTAACCGGAATCGTCGGCTGAAGTGCGAGGTCGCGCGG
>CAYUKE010000009.1:6345-21320 GCA_964445185.1 uncultured Geminicoccaceae bacterium | reverse complement strand
CGACGACTTGCCGACATTGGAGCGGCCGGCGAAGGCGACCTCCGGGTGCACCATTGGCGGCAAGCCGGTGATGTCGACCGCACCTCGGACAAACGTGCATGGCCTCGCGAACAAGATCCGGCCGGCCTCGATGCGCTCGGCGGTGTCGAAGCGGTCCTCAGGGGCGAGCCCACTCAGGTCACCGGCACGTTCATCCGTTTCATGATGAGCCACTGCTGTCCGATCGACAGGACGTTGTTCCAAGTCCTGTAGATGACCAGGCCGGCCGGAAAGGTCGCGAACAGGAAGACGAAGATCAGGGGCAGAAACGCCATGATCCGCGCTTGCATCGGGTCCGGCGGCGTCGGGTTCAGCTTGAACTGCAGCCACATCGTGGCGCCCATGATGATCGGCCAGATGCCGATCAGCGGTACCCACGCCGGTGGTATGAAGGGGAACAGGCCGAACAGGTTGAACAGCGTCGTCGGATCAGGTGCTGACAGATCCTGGATCCAGCCAAAAAATGGCGCATGCCGCATCTCAATCGAGACGAATAGAACCTTATTCAGCGCGAAGAAGAACGGAAACAGAATTAAGATCGCTAGACAGCCCGACGCCGGATTAACCTTTTCCCGTTTGTATAGATTCATCATCTCAAGATTCATTTTTTCGCGATCGTTCTCGTATCGCTCACGAATTTTCATCATCTCGGGTTGCAATTTCTTCATCTGGCTCATTGAATGGTAAGATTTGTTGGCCAGGGGGAAGAAGACGAGTTTGACGAACAGCGTAAAGATAATGATGGCGACGCCGTAATTGCCGAAGACGTTGGCCAACCAATGCAGTGCGTAGAAGAACGGCTTGGTCAGGAAATAGAACCAGCCGAAGTCGACGGCGCGATCGAAAAGCGGGAGGCCGAGGTCGGCGGCATAGTTGTCGAGGAGAACAACCTCCTTCGCCCCGGCAAATAGCCGATTGGTGACCGTCGTTCCGGCGCCTGGCGCTATGGTCACCGCCTCGCGTAGGAAGTCGGTCTGGTAGCGCCCGCCGATGCCGCGATCGACGTGCTTGAAGGTTGCCCGGAAGCGGCTGTCCTGATCCGGGAGCAGGGCGGTCAGCCAGTACTTGTCGGTGATGCCGAGCCAGCCGTTCGTGTCCTCGAACACGACGTCGCCATCATCGCGCAGATCGCTGTAGTGCAGCTCCTCCAGCGTCTCGTCGAGCACACCGATGGGTCCTTCGTGGAGAATCCAGATGCCCATGGTCTGCGGCGTGCCCCAGCGGCTGATCAGACCGTAGGGGAAGAGCGTCACCGCCTGGTCGCTCTCATTCTCGACCGTGTCGGTGATCGTGAAAACGAAGTCGTCGTCGATGGCTATGGTGCGGGTGAAGGACAGCCCCTGGCCGTTGTCCCAGCGCAGCGTCGCCGGGCGGTCAGGTGTGAGCATGCTATCGTCGGACTGCCAGATCGTCTCACCCGTCGGCACCGCGAGAGCGCCGTCCTGCGGTACCCAGCCGAACTCCGCGAAGTAGGGGAGTTCGGCCGCGCCGACCGGGTGGAGGAGCTGGATGAAGGGGCTGTCTGCCGGCAAATCGACACGGTAATCCAACAAGCGAAGCTCATCCACACGCCCGCCGGCCAGCGACACGCTGCCGGACAGGCGCGACGTCTCCAGCGCTATCCGTGGCGCGTCGCGCGCGCGCTCGGCGGCTGGAGTCAGGGTCGTCGTCGCCGGGTCCGGCGCCTCGCCGGGCCGCGGCAGCGGCGCGTCGGTTCCCGGCAGCGGCTGCTCGAGCGCCTGCTGCCGCGCCTCCTCCTGCGCCTGCTGCATGCGCGGCAGCTCGTAGAAGTACTGGAAGGCGAGGATGATGCCGATCGAGAGGACGATCGCGAGGAGGAGGTTGCGTTGCTCGGGCATGGCGGCCGCGCGGCTCAGTCGCTGTGACGGGGAAACCGGGTCGGCACCGGGTCGTACCCGGAACCACCCCAGGGGTGACACCGGACAAGCCGTTTAGCGATCAAGCGGCTACCGTGCCAGGCCCCGTGACGGTGTAGCGCCTCGAGCGCATAGGCGGAACAGCTCGGTGCGAACCGACAGGGACGTCCGAGCAGCGGAGAGACGAGATAGCGATAGGCGGCGACCAGTGCCATCAGCGGCCAGGCGAGGATCCTGTCGACGACGTTGCCCCAGCGTCCAATTCGGCGCAGGCGATGATGAAATCCTCGACCAGTTTGGCGAACGGATGGCACAAGACCTCCTTGCGGGCGACCAAGACGTAGTTAAACCCGGCAGGGGCATGCTCGCTGAGGTGCAGGCGGGCAACCTCCCGCAAGCGCCGCTTGGCGCGGTTGCGGGCAACCGCGCCCCCGATCCGTCGCGACGCAGTGAAGCCGATCCCTATGCCATCGTCGTCGCGGGCAACAAACTGCAGGACGAAGGCTCGCTTGACGAGCTTGCGACCACGCGCGGCCCGGACGAAGTCGCGCCGGAGGCGCAGACGCTCGATCGACGGCGGCAGCTCCTCAGGCGGACAGACGCTTGCGGCCGCGGCTGCGCCGCCGCTGCAGCACCTTGCGTCCGGCAACGGTGCCGGAGCGCGCGCGGAACCCGTGCCGTCGCTTGCTGACGAGCCGGCTGTGTTGAAAGGTGCGTTTCACCTCATTTTCCTCTAGGGCAGCTAAGTTAGCCCGCGGCGTATAGGGATCCGAGGCCGTTGAGTCAAACCCGCGAGGCCCCCGACAACATGGAGCTGAGACGAAACTCGCCCGCCGCCGTCTCGACGCGCGGCAGCGATCTCTTGCCTGCGCCGGTCCGCGGTCTCAGCGGACGACTGCTCGCCGTGACCGTGGCGCTGGTGCTCTTGGGCGAGGTTCTGATCTACGTCCCGTCCATCTCGCGTTTTCGCGTCCAGTATCTCAACGAGAAGCTTGCCGCCGCGCACCTCGCCACGGCCATCCTGCTCGCCTATCCCGATGCGCCGCTCGATCCGATGATTGAGCAGGCCGTCCTTGAGCAGGCCGGGCTGCGGGCCATCGTGGTGAAGGATGGCGCGCGTCAGCTGGTTCTTGGCGACATGCCGGTGGTCGATGCCGTCTATGACGTGACGACCGAGAGCGTTCCCCGCAAGGTCGGCCTCGCCCTTCGCAGCCTCGTTCGGCCGACGGCTCGCACCGTCCGCGTCATCGGTCCATCGCCGACCGATCCGGACGTGATGGTCGACCTTGTCATGAGCGAGGCGTCGCTGTGCCGCGAGCTCGTCGCCTATTCGGGGCGCATCCTCACGCTGTCGCTGTTTCTCTCGGCGCTGGTCGCCGGTTCGTTGTTCCTACTCCTGCAGCGCCTCATCGTGCGCCCGGTGCGGACGCTCACTCAGTCCGTGGTCGCTTTCCGCGAGAACCCCGATGACCCGCAGGCGCTCGTGCCCGTCGCCAATAGGCGCGACGAGCTCGGCGTCGTCACGAAGGAAACGGCCCGCATGCAGCGCCGCATTCGCTCGGCCCTGCGCCAACGCGAGCGGCTCGCCGCGCTCGGCTCCGCGGTCGGCAAGATCAACCACGACCTGCGGAACGTCCTCGCATCGGCGATGCTGCTGTCGGACCGGCTGGAAGCGAGCTCCGACCCGCAGGTCAAGAAGATCGTGCCACGCCTGTTCGACGCTCTAGAACGGGCCGCCGGCCTCTGCGCCGAGACCCTTGCCTTCGCCCGCAGCGAGCCGCCGGAGCTGAAGCGCGAGCCGTTCGTCCTGCAAACGCTGGTCGCCACCTGCGCCGAGGAAGCGCGGGGCGGCCATGAG
The DNA here is from genome assembly GCA_964445185.1 of uncultured Geminicoccaceae bacterium. Taxonomy (GTDB): domain Bacteria; phylum Pseudomonadota; class Alphaproteobacteria; order Geminicoccales; family Geminicoccaceae; genus JAAAPF01. The sequence goes on along the minus strand of CAYUKE010000009.1, from coordinate 17,546 downwards.
ATCTGGTCATGGCGCAACGAGATTCCGCGGACACTGGAGGTGACGGGTGACCGGGACCAGCTCTATCGGGTCTTTGCGAACCTCGTCATCAACGCGGCCCAGGCCATGGGGGACAAAGGGGGCCTGATGGTTGCCCGCGCCTGGCGCGAAGAGGGGACCGTCGTCGTCGAGGTTGTGGATACCGGACCGGGCATCCCCGAGCGGGTGCGTGATCACTTGTTCGAAGCATTCGTTGGCACGGCGCGGCCGGGGGGCACGGGCCTTGGCCTTCACATCGCCCGTGATATTGCCCGAAGGCACGGCGGCGACCTCGTGCTGCACCGCACTGGCGCCGACGGCACCGCGTTTCGGCTGATCCTGCCCGACGGCGCGTGAGGCGCCGTTGGCTAGAACAGGCCGGCGACGAACCCGGCGGCGGCGCCTGCGGCCGCTCCTGAGGCAGCGCCGACGGCAGCGCTTTCGAGCACGTCACCGCCCTGCAGCGCCGCTGCCGTTGCGCTGCCGGCCGCCCCGCCCGCGGCACCCACGGCGGCGTTGCGTCCGGCGTTGCTGCCGCAGGCGGCCAGCAACGGCAGGACGCAGATGGCGACCAGCGTGGTCCGCAAGATACTCGTCATCGCTCCACTCCCTCGCTCGTCACCCGCATGGGTACGCGCCGACGGCCGCGCGGACGAGCCCGTCGATCGCGGGCTCGGCCAACAGCTCCGGGTGCGCATCGGCCCAGGCGAGAAAAACGCTCCGCATCTCGGCCCTGGGGACGATCCCATCCGGGCAAACGAAGGGCTCGACCTTCGGCGACGCCGACGCAGCCCCATAGAACTGCATCGCCCCGGTCATGTAGCCGAGACAGAACCCTCGGGCCGTGTCGTACCACGGGTTATCGCGTTCGGCTGTGCAGGCGACGACGAGATCGCCAGCGTTCTCCAGGCGAAAGCTCTCGACCGTCTGGGCTTCGTCCGCGCCGGCCGCCGGCGCTCCCCCAGTGGCCATGGCGACGGCCACGGCCGCCAGCAATGCTCGCATCATTTGTCGCCCCCGAATTGCGGCGTCCTGCCGATGTGGTTAGGGGCGTGGCCCTCTGTCGACAAGGCCGAAGCAAGCCGAGGGAATCGTGCCTCAGCCCTCGCGGAACGCCTCGTCGCCAAGCATCAGGATGCGGTCGGTGAGAAAGGACAGAATACTCCTTTCGCCAACGATCAGCTCGACGTCGACGAGCATGCCGGGCACCAGCGGATAGGCGACGCCGTTGCGCTCGAGCGATGCTGCGCCGGTCGCGACCACAGCCGTGTAGACCACCTCGCCGGTCCGCTCCTCGGTGGACGCGTCGGCGGCGATGCGCACGATGCGGCCGTCCAAGGTTCCGTAGCGCAGGTAGTCGAAGGCCATCACTTTGACGACCGCGTCCTGGCCGGGCTGGAGCCGGCCGATTTCCTGCTGGGGCACCTTGGCTTCGACAACGAGCGGCCCGTCTGTCGGCACGATCGTCAGCAGCGGCGCGTAGGCGGCGAAGCTCTGCCCGGGGCTCGTCACCGCGATATCCTTGACGATTCCGGCGACCGGAGCGCGGACCGCCAGATCGCGAACGACCTTGGCCTGACGCAGGACTGCCTGCTCGAGGTCGTGGCCTTCGGCGCGGGCTCGCGCCAGCTCCAGGCGGAGGTCGCTCTCGCGATCGGCGATCAGCCGAGCCTGCGCCGCAGCGGCCTCGTCCTCGGCGGCTCGTGCAGCCTCGGCGGCGCTGCGGGCGACGGCGAGTTCACCTTCCGCGTCGGCGACCCGGCGGCGGATCGTCACCTCGCGCAGGCGCGGCGCCAGTCCCTTCTCGGCCAGGGCTGCGACCGCCCCAGCTTCCTCCTTGAGGAGCACCAGCGTCTGCTCCAGGCGGCGAATCTGCGCCTCCTGCTCGGCGAGTTCCATCGCCCGCTGCCGTTCGGTGCTGATCAGCTGTGCCAAGCGGCGGTCGAAGGCGCGGCGGCGCGCGAGGAGGAGAGCTTCGGCCTCGGCGACGAGGTCGGGTCGCGCCATCGCCAAATCGTCCGGGGCTTGAAGTGGTGTCGCGCCGAGTTCTGCCTCAAGGCGGGCGATCCGTGCCCGTTCGGTGGCGCGACGCGCGGCAAGCTCGGCCAACGCGCTATCGTCGAGCTGCGGATCGAGTCTGGCGAGCACGGCCCCGGCCGGAACGCTCTGCCCCTCGGCGACCACGACCTCGGCGATCCGCCCGCCGCGCGGATGGTTGACGACCTGCAGATGCGCTTCGGGCTCGACCTGGCCTGTGGCGCGAACGACCTGCTCGATCGTGGCGAGGCCAGCCCAGGTGACGCCTGCGGCGAACAGCGTGACGAGGAGCAGGATCAGAAGGCGAGGACCGTTGCGGCTGCGCGCGTCGGCCAGGGTTGCACAACGCGGAAGAAGGGCATGGGCCACGGGCTCAGCTCCGCTCGGCCGTCGCGCCGTCATGCTGACGCGCGAGGACCTCGGCGACGGTGCCGTCGTCCACGACGCTGCCGCCCTCCAGACGCACCGCGCGATCGGCGAGCGCGAGCAGTGCCGGGCGGTGGGTGACCATGATCAGGGTGCGCCCTTTGCTGATTGGCATCAGGCGCTGGACGAGGCGCCGCTCCGTTGCCGCGTCGAGAGCGCTGGTCGCCTCGTCGAGGACCAGCAGGCGCGGGTTGCGGACCAGGGCTCGGGCGAGCGCGAGCAGCTGCCGCTGCCCGGTCGAAAGGTTGAACCGACCGTCACCGACGATGGTGGCATAGCCGTCCGGCAGCGCCTCGACGACCTCGTGAAGGCCGGTGAAGCGCGCGGCGCCGATCACCCGGTTGTTGTCCGGTCGGTCACTGCCGAGCGCGATATTGTAGGCGATGGAGCCGCGGAAGATCTGCGTCTCCTGCGGTACATAGCCGACTTGGGCGAGGAAGCCCTGAGCCGGGAGGTGGCGGATGTCGAACCCGTCGACCAGGACGCGGCCCGCCGACGGCACGAGCAGCCCGAGAATGATCTTCGTGAGTGTCGACTTGCCCGATCCGGGTGGACCCAGGATCGCCACGACCTCACCCGGCGCGAATTCGAGGTTCGCATCCCGCACGGCGGCGCCGAAGCCGTCATAACGGAAGCTGACGTTGTCGAGGGTCAAGCGGCCGTCCAGCGCCGGGCTGGGCATCGCTTTGGTCGGCGCGGGCTCGGCCCGGTCGAACAGCCGATCGAGACTGGCCATCGCGTCGCCGACGGCGTGAAGCTGATGCCAAGCGCCGGCGAGCTGACGGGTCGGCGCCAGCGCCCGGGCGGAGAGGATGGTCGCGGCGATCAGCGCGCCGACGGAGAGGTCGCCGGCGACGATCAGATGGGCGCCGGCGTAAACGAGGAGCACGGCTACCAGGTGCTGAAGCAGGAGCCCCACCGTCTGGGCGGCGCCATTGAGCTGCCCGGCGCGGAAGCCGGCTTCGGCAGAGGTGGCGAGGCGATCGTCGAAGACGCGCGCCATCGCGGGTTCCAGCCCGAGCGCCTTGATGGTCAGTGCGTTCTGGACCGTCTCGCCGACCGCGGATGCCTTGTCGGCCGCAGCCTGGAAGCCGTCGGCCATGACTTGGCGCTGTCGGCGCGCGAGGACGAACGAGGCGAGGACCATCACCGGGATCGCCGCGACGGTGATCAGCGCCAGCGGTGGCGCCAGCAGCGCGATCACGCCGAGGAAGAGAACGACGAAGCCCAGATCGACCCACAGCAGGGGCACCTGCCCGGTGAAGAACAGGCGTAGATTGTCGATCTGCCGGAGCTGCTCGACGACCTGCCCCGGCGTCAACCGTTGCAAGTCGGCCAGGGGCAGGCGGAGCAGGTGGTGGACGACGTCGGCGCCGACCGCGGCATCGACCCGGGCGCCAGCGTGGCTGACGACGTAGCTGCGGAGTAGTCGCAGCGCCGCGTCGAACAGAAACAGCGTCACCATGCCCACGGCAAGCACGTCGAGCGTGCGCAGCGCATTGTGGCCGATGACTTTGTTGTAGACGGTCATCATGAAGAGCGGGGTGGCGAGCGCCAACAGGTTGATGACCGCACTCGCGATCGCGATCTCCGCGAACACCGGCCGCAAGCGGGTTCGGATCCGCTCGGCCACGCGTGGCGGGCTCTCCGCTTGCAGCGCCGGCGCCGCCGTGATCAAGGCGACGTCCGGACGGGCGAGGCCACGCACGCTGCCGGTACCGCCGGCCTCGTGGTCGGCGAAGAAGACGGCGCCACCGAGGCGACCTTCGACGCAACGAGCGCCGGGGCGCTGAGGGTCGATGACGAGGAAGGGCGGCGTGCAGCCCTCGAGCCGCTCGCGCGTTGCCGGCTCGACCTTCAGGCGGACTCCGAGCGTGTCCGCCGCTTGCCGAAGCGCGCCCAGCGGGTCGGTCTCGGCGTCGCGACCGAGCGCGTTCTCGATGGCGACGCGCTCGCGCGGTTGCTGTGCTTTGACGAGAAGACGATCGAGGGCGCCGGCGAGGCTGGTCTCCTCGGCGTCGCTGCGTCCCCCGTCCGGCGGCTCGTGCCCGGCCAGGCGTTCGGCCGTGAGCATGGCATTGGCCCGCTTGGTTCCGACGTTACTGTCGGCACCAAATCGGCTCTCGACAATCTCAACGAAAGGTTGAGATGCTTCAGTCCAACGCCAGCAGGAGAAAGCTGAGATAGCGGCTTTCAGGAAGGCCCGGATGCAAGGGGTGATCTGGTCCTGCGCCACCCGAGTACAGCAGCCGGCCACTGCGGCCGGCATCGCGCAATCCGTGAAATGTCATCGTCAAAAGGTCGTCGTGCGCCACATGGTGCGAGCACGAGGCCATCGCCAAGAAGCCCTCGGCGGCGATGACCCCGGTGGCCGCGCGGGCGAGCTTGCGATAGGCGCGCCGCGCGGCTGGAGCGTCTTTCTTCGACGGCGCGAAGGGCGGCGGATCGCACACCACCAGGTCGAATCGCTGTTTCGCCTCGGTCAAGCCGCCGACCACGTCGAATGCGTCCCCTGTGGTGGTCTCGAACCTGTCGGCGAAGCCAGCGGCCGCCGCACTATCGCGGGCGAGCTCGAGCGCGCCCACCGCGCGATCGACCGCCACGACACAGGCTGCGCCGCCCGCAAGGGTCTGAACAGCGAACGCGCCGCTATAGCTGTACAGATCGAGCACGCGCCGGCCGCCGGCGATCGAGCGGACGATGGCGCGGTTTGGTCGCTGATCGAAAAACCAGCCGGTCTTCTGGCCGCCGACCGGGTCGGCGCGAAAGACTAGGTCCCCCTCGCGCACCTCAATCGGCTGGTCGAGGTCGCCGCGCACCTCCGTCGGCCGCGTGGGCAAGCCCTCCAGGCTGCGCGAGCGGCTGTCGGCGCGGATGACGATTGCGGTCGGCGCCAGCGCCTGCTCCAGCGCCTCGACAATTGCGGCGAGGCTCGCGTCCATGCCCGCGGTGTTCGGCTGCACGACAACCGTGTCGCCGAAACGATCGACGATCAGCCCGGGTAGCCCATCCGCTTCGCCATGGATCAGGCGATAGTACCCGCCGGGCAGAAGCAGCTCGCGCAGGGCGAGCGCGCGCTCGATCCGGCGCCGGAAAAACGTTGCATCGACGCTCGCATCGGCGTTGCGGGTGAGCAAGCGGGCGACGATCAAGGCGTGCGGGTTGAGGTGCACGAGGCCAAAGACCCGCCCTGACGGCAGCGCCAGCCGCACCAGCGAGCCGGCGGGCAGTGCGCGCAGGTCCGCGGTCAGCTCGACTTCGTTCGCGAACACCCAAGGCGAGCCCGTGCGCAGGCGCTTGTCGTGCCCGCTCTTGAGGACGAGCTTCGGAAAGTCGATCATGGCGGCGGCCGGCATAGGGAGGCGGCGTTATAGCCGTGTGCCGGACACGCGCAAGCCGCTGGGGAACGAACATGCGCTATGCCATCGCGTTGATTGCCGGGCTTGCTCTTACGCCCCAAGCCGCGGCGCAGGGCCAGATGGTCGCCGCCGCGCACCCCTTGGCCGCCGAGGCCGGGATCGAGGTGCTTCGCGATGGCGGCAATGCCGTCGATGCGATGGTCGCCGTGCAAACGGTTCTCGGGCTGGTCGAGCCGCAGTCCTCCGGCCTCGGTGGCGGCGCGTTCCTCGTCTACTGGGACGCCGCGAGCCGCAGTCTCACCACGTTCGACGGTCGTGAGACGGCACCCGCCGCCGCCGACGGTGGGTACTTCCTCGGCGTCGGCGGCGAGCCGGTGGCTTTTTGGGACGCGGTGATCAGTGGGCGCTCGGTCGGCGTTCCGGGCACACCGAAGCTCCTCGATGTCGTGCACGACCGGTTCGGGACGCTCGACTGGGCGCGCCTACTGGAGCCGGCGCGGCATCTGGCGGCGGAAGGCTTCGTCGTCACGCCGCGCCTCGCCCGGTCGGTCGCCGAGGCTCGCGGCCTCGAGACCTTCGCCCCGACCCGCGCGTATTTCTTCCCAGACGGCGCGCCGCTCGAAGTCGGCGCAACGCTCCGCAACCCGGCCTACGCCGCCACGCTCGAACGCATGCAGGCCGAGCGCAGCGCGCCCTTCTACGAGGGCGACGTCGCCGAGGCGATCGTCGCGGTGACGACGGACGCCGGCGGGCTGTTGAGCCTGAGCGACCTCGAGCGCTACCAGGTGATCGAGCGCGAACCTGTCTGCGTGGCCTATCGATCGTATGAGGTCTGCGGCATGGGGCCGCCTAGCTCGGGCGCGCTCACCGTCGGTCAGATGCTCGGGATGCTGGAGCATTTCGATCTGGCGGCGATGGGCTATGGCGCCGAGGCGGCCCACCTTGTTGCCGAGGCGGGCCGGCTCGCCTTCGCCGATCGTGCCCTCTACATGGCCGACAGCGACTTCGTGAACGTGCCCGTTCGGGGTCTGCTTGATCCTGGCTACCTCACGCTGCGGGCGCAGCTCATCGAAAGGGACACAGCCAATCTCGGCGCGCGAGCAGGCAACCCACCATGGCGCGATGCCCAGCTCCTCGCCCCCGATCTTCAGCCCGAGCTCGCCGGCACGAGCCACTTCGCCATCGTCGATGCCGCCGGCAACGCCGTCTCGATGACGACGACGATCGAGAGCGGTTTCGGCTCGCGGCTGATGGCTGCCGGCTTCCTATTGAACAACGAGCTCACCGACTTCTCGTTCCGCGCGGAGGTCGACGGCCGGCCCGTCGCCAATCGGGTCGAGGCCGGCAAGCGCCCGCGCTCATCGATGAGCCCGACGATCGTCCTGAGCGATGGCGATCCCTACGTGCTCGCCGGCTCGCCTGGCGGCTCGCGGATCATCGGCTACACCGCGTTGGCGCTGATCGGCATGCTCGATTGGGAGCTGGAGCCGCAGCAGGCCGTGGCGCTCGGCCATGTCGTCAACCGCGGGGGCACCACCGATCTTGAAGAGGGCACGCCCGCCGCCGGCTTCGCCGAGACGTTTCGGGCGCGGGGGCACGAGGTCGACGTTCGGGCCATGGAGAGTGGCCTACACGCCATCATGCTGACTGAGCACGGACTGCTCGGTGGCGCCGATCCGCGGCGCGAGGGCGTCGTCGCTGGCGACTAGGCGCCTGGTTCGCCCAAGGAACGAGGTGGCCGGCGGTTGCGCCGACGGAGCGGCGGCGCTCAGTTGCTGCGAACACCGGCCCGGGCAACGCCGGCAGACGGGTGGAGAGTGATGGACGGCTCGTTGACCGAGGGTGGGGGGCGTTTGCGCCCCGTTTTTCCGTTCGCCCCCATCGTTGCCCAGGCCGAGATGAAGCTCGCGCTGGAGATCGCCGCGGTCGAGCGCCGGATCGGCGGTGTGCTGGTCTTCGGCGACCGCGGCACCGGCAAGTCGACGGCGATCCGGGCGCTGGCCGCTCTGTTGCCGCCGATGGCCGTGGTCGACGCCTGCCCCTACAACGCGGATCCGGAGGACGTTGCCGCTTGCGTCGGGGCTTGCCCAGCGTGCACGGGCGGTCAGATGAAGCGGCGCAAGGTGCCGGTCCCCGTCGTCGACTTGCCGCTCGGCGCGACCGAGGACCGGGTCGTTGGCGCGCTCGATCTGGAGCGTGCGCTTACCCGCGGCGAGAAGGCGTTCGAGCCAGGGCTGCTCGCCCGAGCGCACCGTGGTTTCCTTTACATCGACGAGGTCAATCTCCTCGAGGATCATCTGGTCGACCTGCTGCTTGACGTAGCGGCCTCTGGCGAGAACGTGGTCGAGCGCGAAGGTGTCAGCATTCGCCACCCGGCGCGCTTTGTTCTGGTCGGCTCCGGCAATCCCGAGGAAGGCGAATTGCGCCCGCAGTTGCTCGACCGCTTCGGCCTCTCAGTTGAGGTCAAGACGCCCACCGACCTCGCGACCCGGGTCGAGGTCGTTCGCCGCCGCGACGCCTTCGAGCGCGACCAGCAGGGCTTCGTTGCCAAATGGACGCGCCAGGACGGCAAGCTTCGACGCCGCGTGCTCAAGGCGCGCGACGTGCTCGACGACGTCGCCGTGCCCGACGCTGCCCTCGAGCGGGCGGCGACGCTGTGCATGAAGCTCGGCACCGACGGGCTCCGGGGGGAGCTCACACTGGTTCGCGCGGCTCGCGCTGTCGCCGCTCTGGAGGGTGAAAGTGCGGTCGCCGACGCGCATCTGCAGCGTGTCGCGCCGAGCGCGTTGCGCCACCGCTTGCGCCGCAATCCGTTGGATGAGGCGGGCTCGACTGTTCGTGTCGAGCGCGCTCTCGAGGAGGTCTTCACCGCTTGAGCGCGTGACCGCCCGCGCGGCTGGACCCGCGCGTCATCCTAGGCCGGAGAGGACTGCGCGATGCAGACGGTCGTGATCCTGGTGTTCGACGGGGTCGAGGAACTCGATCTCGTCGGACCGTGGCAGGTTCTGACTACCGCCGGCCGGGAGACCGGCTCCCTCCGCTGCCTGACGGTCGCCGAGACGCACAGAGTCGTCCGGTGCGCCAAGGGCTTGCAGATGTTGCCCGACGCTGCCTTCGACGACGTCCCCCCGGCCGATGTTCTTGTCGTGCCAGGTGGCGTCGGCGTGGACACCCAGCGATCGAACGCTCGGCTCGTCGCTTGGATCGCGGCCACCGCGGCGCGCTGTGCCTGGGTGACGTCGGTTTGTTCCGGCGTCATCCTGCTTTTGGAAGCCGGCTGCGCGACCGGGCGTCGCGTCACGTCGCATTGGGCGAGGCTCGACATGTTGCGCGCCGATGGGCGGCCCGCCGCCGTCGTCGATGACGTCCGATTTGTCGTCGATGGCAACGTCGTGACCTCGGCCGGCGTCTCGGCCGGGATCGACATGGCGCTTTGGTTGGTGGGCGAGCTGTTCGATCCAACGCTCGCGCGGCGCGTGCAGCGACGCATGCACTATGATCCGGCGCCACCCTATGCCGACGTGGTCGCATGATTCTGCAGCCGGCCAAGGCCGCGTGATGGCGCTGACCCGCAGCGACGCCTCGCAGCCGGTACGCGACGTCGAGGATCCGCCGGTCTCGCCGTGGGCGGATGCGCTGCTCGCGGCAGCCCTTCTTGCCGTCGACCCGCTGGGCACGGGTGTCATCGTGCGTGCACGCCCGGGTCCGGTTCGCGAAGCGTGGCTCAGCGAACTGCACCGGCTCTTGCCCGCCGGGACACCGCGCCGCCGGCTGCCGGCGCATGCGACCGACGACCGTCTGCTCGGCGGGCTTGACCTCGCGGCGACCCTGAAGTCCGGGCGGCCGGTGGTCGAGCGCGGGATCCTCGCGGAGGCGGATGGCGGCATCATCGTTGCGCCGATGGCCGAGCGTTTATCGCCCGGCACCAGCGCGCATCTCGCGGCGACGCTCGACCGTGGCGAGGTCGCGTTAGAGCGGGACGGCCTCGGCTTGCGCCTGGCGAGCCGCATCGGCCTTGTGCTCCTCGACGAAGGCGCGGAGCCCGATGAGCGCGCGCCGGCGGCCCTGGCCGATCGGTTGGCGATGGCCGTCGATCTTGACGCGCTCGCCTGGCGCGACGCCCAGGATCCCGCGCCCGTGGACGTCAAAGATGTCGCCGCCGCCCGCGCGCGACTGCACAAAGTGGTGACCGGTGATGACCTGGTCGAGGCGCTGGTGACCGCGGGAATGGCGTTGGGCATCGCCTCGATCCGAGCCCCGATTCTGGCCCTGCGAGTCGCGCGGGCCGCCGCCGCCCTTGCCGGCGCGCCGATGGTCGACGCGGCGGCAGCCCAGGTGGCGGCGCGCCTCGTCCTTGCTCCACGGGCAACGGTCGCGCCGGTCGACGAGCAGCAGGCGGAGGAGATGCCGCCACCCGAGCAGGAGCCCGCCGACCGCGAGGAGACGCCGGGGACCTCATCCGACAAGCCCCTTGAGGACGTTGTCCTCGATGCGGCGAAGGCGGCACTGCCGGCTGACCTACTTGCCGCGCTCGCCGCCGGTCTCGCCGCCCGGCAGGCGTCCGGCAGCCAAGGCCATGCCGGGGCCCTGGCGCCGACCAACAAGCGTGGCCGGCCGGCCGGCACGCGCGCGGGCAAGCCGGGCCCGGGCGTGCGTCTCGACGTGGTGGCGACGCTCAGGGCCGCGGCACCGTGGCAGCCCGTCCGCCGGCGGACGGCGAACCAGCAGGGCTCGCCCCGGCTGCGTGTCCAGGCGGACGACTTCCGCATCACACGCTTCAAGCAGCGCAACGAGAGCGTCGCCGTCTTCGTCGTCGACGCGTCCGGTTCGGCGGCACTGCACCGGCTGGCGGAGGCGAAGGGCGCGGTCGAGCTGCTTCTGGCCGATTGCTACGTTCGCCGCGATCAGGTGGCGTTGATCGCCTTTCGCAACAAGGGCGCCGAGCTTCTGCTGCCGCCCACACGCTCGCTCACCCGAGCCAAGCGCAGCATCACCGCTTTGCCGGGCGGGGGCGGGACGCCGCTGGCCGCGGGGCTCGACGCCGCGCGCTCGCTGGCCGAAGCAGTCCGCCGCAAGGGCCAGACGCCGGCGCTAGTGTTGCTCACCGACGGCCGCGCCAACGTCGCCCGAGACGGCACGCCGGGTCGCGCCCGGGCTGGTGAGGATGCCACGGCATCGGCGGCGGCGATCCGGGCGTCGGCGTTGGCCAGCCTCGTCGTCGATGTCGCGCCCCGCCCGAAGGGCAGCCCGCGCCTGGTACAGGCTGAAGATCTGCGCGTTGAGCCCCCGTTTGTCCGCGGCGGGGCATGCCCGCGCCAGCGCTTCCTCGTGACGGCCGGCGTCGACATCGATCAGCCGCCG
>CAYUKE010000009.1:0-6335 GCA_964445185.1 uncultured Geminicoccaceae bacterium | reverse complement strand
AGGGGCGCGCTCTATCTGCCGTTGCCGCAGGCCGATGCGCCGGCCCTGTCGGAAGCGGTGCGTGCGCGCACGCAGGCCTGAGCGAGGGATTGGCCGGCCCGGTCTTCGCGTCTTGTTTGCGGCCGGGGTCATCAGTCGTCCCTAAATCGACGCGGCGAATGCCGCCACGTTGGACTAGCCCACCCGCAGCCGAGCTGAAGACGAGCCGTGCACACCCCCACGCCCGAGCGGGGCGGTGTGCGTGGATCGATGGCGATCAGACGAGCGCGTCGTCGAAGACGCTGAAGTCGAAGCTGAAGTTATCGGCCGCAAAGTTGGCGAGGCTGTCGCGCACCGCGGCGGCTTCATCGGTGCTCGCGTCGGGGTTCGATTCGCCGAGATTCGCGATCAGCGTGATCCCCGAATCCACGTTGTCGAGATCGTCGACGTGGACGAGGCGCTGGATGTTCTGCCCGGTGTTGAAGTAGACGAAGAAGCCAGAGCCCTCGTCGACACCGCCGGCGAGCGCTTCAGCCAGAGCGTCGGCGGCGCCGCCCGCATTGTTCTCGAACACGCCCTGCAAGACGTAGACGTTCTTGCCCTCTTGGACGCCCACGAGACCAGCGGCGGGATCGTCGTTGGCGCCGCCCTCCCGCGCGACGTTCTGGAACGCGGCGTGGTCCCGCACACCGAAGCTGGGAGCATCGAGGACGATCTGGTCCTCGCCGATCTCAAAGTCTTCGACGACGTCCGGACCCTCGCTCGCTGCGAAGCCGAAGCGGTCGGCGCCGCTGCCGCCGGTGAGGAAGTCGTTGCCGAGGCCGCCGTTGAGCGCATCGGCGTTGCTGCCGGTGGCATCAGCGCGGGCCCGGTCCTCGTTCTCGCCGCCGATCAAGCGGTCGTTGCCGCCGCCGCCGAGGAGGATGTCGTCGCCGCCGAGACCGTTCAGCAGGTTGCCGTCAACGACCGTTTCGACGTTGTTGAGAACGAAGATGAGGCCTTGTTCGATGTCGGTTCGGTCGTCGCCGATGATGATGTCGCCAGCGACGGTCGAGCCGTTGACGTTCTCAATGTTGGCGAGCGTGTTGAGGCCGCCGGTGCCGTCGATGAAGGCGGCGCTGCCAGCAACGAGGTCGACTAGGCTGCCCTTCGGAAAGCCGTTGAGGAGCAGGAGGTCGGTGCCCGCGCCGCCGTCGACGAAATCGGCGCCGCCGAACGGATGCAGGGCGTCATTGCCCTCGCCGCCGAGGAGCACGTTGTTCTGCGTGTTGCCGAAGATCGTGTCGTCGAACTCGGTGCCGATCACGTTCTCGAAGTCGTCGAGTTGGTCGATGACGATCTCGTCGTCGACGCTCACGACGCCGAATTCGCTGAGACCGGTGCGCGTCGCGTTGCTGAGGTCGTTCTCGGCCTGCAGAACGCCCTGGTTGTTCTCGTCCAAGTCGACGCGCACGCCGCTACGGAACTCGGAGAAGTCGATCGTGTCGCCTTCCTCGATGTCGTGGGCGTCATCGGCGTGGCGGTGGTCAGCGCCGTCAGCACCGCCGTCGAGGATCAGCTCGATCCGGTTCGCGACGTTTCGCTGCACGGCGACGGTGTCGTCCCCGCCCAGCCCGTTGACCTCCAGCTCCTCGAGACGGATGAGGTCAAGCGTGAAATTGCCGAGATTTGTCCGCTCGAATTGAACCAACGAGCCGAAGTTGGTGATCTCCACCGTGTCGCCGGGCCCGTCGGCGAGATTGACGACCTGGCGATCGTAGCCGCGGCCGCCATTTACCAGATCTGACCCGTCACCGTTATTCCACGTGAACGTGTCGTCGCCGCGCCCACCTCGCAAGGTGTCGTCGCCGAGGCCGCCGACGATGTCGTCATCGCCGGGGCGCGCGCGGACGGTATCGTCGCCGTCGCCGGCCTCAATACGGTCGTCCCGGCGCGAGCTGACGATGATATCGGCGAGGTCCGAGCCAAAAATCGTTAAGCCTGTGATTCCGTCACGGTCGTTGCGGTAAGCCGACATGTGATCCTCCGATGGCGTGCACGCCGACGCCGTGTCTGGCGCGGGCCGCCCGCGTCTCGGGCAACCGGCTACGTAGTGCCCGTCGAGGACCGCACGGTTCGTCGGCGCGGCCACGACCCCTTGCGCGAGCGCCGCGATGAACCCTTTGCGCCATGGCGGCACTTACGGATGTGCGTAGGTTGCGCCTTGCGGATGCCGCCGGGCTCGAAAACGGGGAAACAGGTGTTGATGACCGATGTCGCAGCTCCGGTGCGCGATTTCGCGGGACCCAAGCCGCGCTCGACCGCCGACGACGATCGGCGCCTGCTCGCGGCGGTCGCCGAGGGCGACCGCAACGCGTTCGACCGGCTCTACCGCCGGCATCACCCCGCGTTGTACCGGTTCGCCTGGCGCTTGGTCGAAGACCCGAGCGACGCGGCCGAAGTCGTCAACGAAGCGATGCTGGTCGCTTGGCGGAGCGCTTCGAGTTTTCGTGGTGAGGCGCGGGTGTCGACGTGGCTATTCGGTATCGCATTTCGGATCGCGCGCAAGCGAACGAAGCGAACGCAGCAGGCGCCAAAGCTGGTGCCGCTCGACGATGTCGAGGTGGAAGCCCCCGATTGCCCGGAGGCCGAGGCCGTGCGCGGCCAGGCAGCGGCCGTCCTCAACGCCGCCATCGCTTCTCTTGGGCCGGTACAACGCGCCGTCGTCGAGCTGACCTTCATGCACGGCCTCAGCTACCCGGAGATCGCCGAGGTCTTGCGTTGTCCGGTCGGCACGGTGAAGACGCGGATGTTTGCAGCCCGCGCGCAGCTTCGTCGTCTCGTGCCGGCGCCGCTATGGGAGTATCTGTCGTGAGGCTGCTGACCGGAAGTGATCACGCGACCGTCGACCGGCTGCTGGCATGGTATGCCAACGGCACGCTCGCCGACGACGAGCGGGCCATGGTCCGGGCGCACCTCGAACACTGCGTCGACTGTCGACAGGAACTCGCACGCTTGCGCGGGCTGGCGGCGGTAGTCTCGGAAGCGGCGCCGCCCGCGATCGACATCGAGCAGCAGTTGGCAGACCTGCACGGCCGACTTGCCGACCCGGCACCGCCTCGGCCGCGCTGGGTAGCGCCCGGAAGATCCGCGCCAATGGGTCGTCGGTTCGGCGGCTGGGCCCTCGCCGGTGGTGCGCTTGCTCTGCTCCTCGCGGCGGTCGTCACGCCGAGGTTGGCAGACGACTACCGCACGCTGACCGAGCCGGTTGCCGAGCAAGGCAGCCGTCCGCTGCTCGTCATCGCCTTCGCGCCGAACATCCGCGTCGGCGACCGTGACGCCATCCTCGAACGGTGGGAGCTGGCGATCCGGGCAGGCCCGGACGCCGTCGGTCTCTACGAGGTCTCGCCGAAGACGCCGCTCGAGGCGGAGGAGCTTGCCGACCTCGCCGAGCGCGTCGAGGCCGAGGCGGGCGTTCGGCTCGCGCGCGTCGATCGATGACCGGGCACCCGCGTCGCTGGTTCGCGCGTATTTGGGTGGTGGTCCTTGCCACGCTCGTGGCTGGCTGTGCCGCCGACCCCGAGCCGCGACTGCGCGAAGCGGGTACGCAGGCCGCGCGGGCCGACCTCGGCGCTCAGGTCATGGTGATGGTTCCGGCCCGCGATGCGGAGACGATCGCGCGCGTGACCCGAGCGCTACTCGCTGAGCACGACCTCGCCTTCGTTGCCCAGTGGCCGCTTGGCGAGGTTGACCTCCACTGTATCGTGTTTCGCGTGGGCGACGCTGAAGTCAGATCAGCCGTCCTCGACCGGCTCAACCGTGACCCGCGCGTCCGGCTTGCCCAGCCGATGAACACGTTCGAGCTGATGCGCGCGCCGGAGCCGGACCCACTGAGCGACTTGCAGCGCGGGCTGGTCGAGATCGCCGCGCAGCCCGTCCATGCGTTGGCGACCGGCCGCGGTGTCCAGGTGGCGGTCATCGACAGCGGTGTCGAAGGCGACCACCCGGACCTCGAGAGCCGGATCGCCGACTGGCACGACGTGGTCGGCGACGCCTATCCGGGGCGCGGCGACGGTCACGGGACCGCGGTCGCCGGCGTCATCGCGGCGGCCGCCGGCAATGGCGAGGGCATCGTGGGCGTTGCCCCCGACGCCGAGCTCGTCGCCATCCGTGCCTGCTGGGAGACGCTGGACGGGGGTAGCGGCCGCTGCTCCAGCTTCACCCTTGCTCGCGCTCTGAACCTCGCGCTCGCCGCACGCGTCGATGTGGTCAATCTAAGCCTCACGGGTCCGGAGGATCCAATCTTGAGCCGCCTTATCGCCGAGGCCGACCGCCGTCGCGTCGTCGTCGTCGGCGCGGTCGCGTCCGGTGGCGACAGCCGGTTTCCGAGTTCGCAGCCCAGCGTTCTGGCCGTCGCCGATGCCGAGGGGGCGGCGGTGACGGGCGCCCAGGAGAAGGTGCTCGCCGCGCCGGGCTCCCGGATCCTCACCACCCTGCCGGCCGCCGCCTATGGGTTTCGCTCGGGCAGCTCACTCGCGACCGCCCACGTCACCGGGGTGGTCGCCTTGCTGCGCGAACTCGACCCGGCGCTCGCCCCGGATGGTGTGCGCGCGGCGCTTGTCGCCGGCGCTCGGTCGGCCGGGCGGCGGCCGGTGGTGAACGCCTGCCGCAGTGTTGAGACGCTTGTCGAGACCGATCTGCGGCCCGGTCCCGACTGCCCAAGCTCCGGCAACACGCCCGCCTAGGCCCGCAGTCCGATCAGCCGGTTTTGCCGGGTTGCTCGAACCCTTCTCCTCGGCCGAGCCTAGAACCGGCGAACGCGGAGGACGGGCGGATGTGGTGCTACCTCGAGGGTGAGCGGCCCTTGTGGGAGCGGGAGGGTGCTTCGTGGCCCAACCGCGAGATCAGCCGCTTCGTCGAGGCCGGTCGCATCCGCTGGCACGTGCAGATCTCAGGCGAGGGCCCGCCGCTTCTGCTCCTCCACGGCACCGGCGCCGCGTCACACTCTTGGCGTGACCTGATCCCTGATCTGGCGACGGACTTTCAGGTCGTTGCGCCGGATCTGCCGGGTCATGGTTTCACGGACACGCCGACGCTGTCCGGACTGTCGCTTCCCGGCATGGCAGCCGGCGTCAGCGAGCTCCTGCACACGCTCGACATCCGCCCCGCATTGGTCGTCGGGCACTCCGCCGGCGCCGCGATCTTGATCCGTATGGCGCTCGACGGGCGCATCTCACCGGCTGCGATCATCAGTCTCAACGGCGCGCTTCTGCCGTTCGGCGGCGACGCCAACCCGGTCGCGTCGTCGCTCGCGAAGGTCCTGTTCCTCAACCCGTTCGCGCCGCGCCTGTTCGCCTGGACCTTCGCTACCCGGGATGCCGAGCGCCTGATCGAGCGTGCCGGCTCGAGCATCGAGGCGCGGGGCCTCGAACTGTACCGTCGACTAGCCAGCCGACCGTCGCACGTCGGCGCGGCGTTGGGCATGATGGCCAACTGGGATCTCGTGGGGCTCAACGCCGATCTTCCGCAGCTTAAGGCGCCGCTCCTGTTAGTCGTCGGCAGCAACGACCGCGCTATCTCACCCGACGATGCAGCACGCGTCCTACGGCTGGTGCCGAATGCGCGCATTGCGGCGCTCGATGGCCTCGGCCACCTGGCCCACGAGGAGGACCCGGCCGCCGTCGCTGGGCTGATCCGTGCGGAGGCTGCTGCGTCGGGGACATGCCACGCGGCCTGACGCAGACCGTTTGTCGCGCTGGCTTTACATCTAGCCAAAGAGTAAGCGTCAATTCATGTTGACAGATCTTGCCAGAGCCGAAGGCAATACCATCCCGCTCCCGGCCCGGCCGCATGCGGTGGTCATCGGCAGCGGCTTTGGCGGGCTGGCCGCTGCCATCCGGCTGGGCGCGCGCGGCTATCGCGTGACCATCGTCGAGAAGCGCGACGCACCTGGCGGTCGTGCCTACGCGTGGACGCAGGACGGCTTCACCTTCGACGCCGGGCCGACGATCGTCACGGCGCTCTTCGTCTTCGAGGAACTGTGGTCGCTGTGCGGCCGCCGGATGGCCGATGACGTCACGTTCCGCTTGATGGATCCCTTCTACAGAATCCGGTTCCATGACGGCATGGTCTTCGACTGCTCCGCCGACGAGGCGCGGATGCGGGCGCAGATCCAGGCGCTGGCGCCGAGCGACCTTCCCGGCTACGAGCGCTTCTTGGCTGCATCGGAGCCGATGTACCGCATCGGTTTTGAGGGTCTCGCCTTCGTCCCGTTCGAGAGCATCTGGGACATGGTCAAGGCCGCGCCCGACATCATCCGTCTTCGCGCCGACCGCTCGGTCTATCTACACGTCTCACGTTTCTTGAAGAACGAGCGC
>CAYUKE010000008.1:0-22415 GCA_964445185.1 uncultured Geminicoccaceae bacterium | reverse complement strand
CCGTGCCACTTCGCCACCGGCGACCCGATCCGCTCGCTCGAAGTTCTCCGTGGCAAGCGCGTCTTCACGTTCCCAACCGCCGGCCGCTTCCTCTCGCGCTTCGGCGTCGTCCCCGTGACCTTGCCCTGGGAAGACATCGAGATCGCCGTCCAGACGGGCGAGCTTGACGGCATCGCTTGGTCCGGCATCACTGAAGACTACACCGTCGGCTGGGCCGACGTGACCAACTACTTCCTCACCAACAACATCTCCGGCGCCTGGTGCGGCTCGTACTTCGCCAACTCTGAGCGCTGGGATGAGCTACCGGATCACTTGAAGGAGCTGTTCCGCCTGTGCATGGACAGCTCGCTCTACTATCGCCAGCACTGGTACTGGGGCGGCGAAGCGGCGTTGCGCGTCAACGGCGACAAGCTGCAGCTGACCACGATCCCGGATGAGGAGTGGGCGCAGGTCGAGGCCGAGGCGCTGACCTTCTGGGATGAGATCGCCGCCGAGAGCGAACGGAACGCCCGCGTCGTCGCGATCCTGAAAGAGTACAATGCGGTGATGCAGCGGGCCGGAAAGCCCTACCGCTACGGTTGAGCATGCGCCTGCCCCGGCGCGCCGTGCCTGGGGCAGGCGACATCAGCCGCCGCCGGGGAGCGCCTCGATCTGCTCCTTGACCGCGCCGTAGCTCGGGTTTTCGGGCCCGAGCAGCGCGAGGACTCGTTCCCACGCCTCCCGCGTCTCCGCCAGATCGCCTTGCTGCAACGCGTGCAGTCCCAGATACCAGTGCGGCTGGGGATTCTCCGGCTGCAGCTCGGCGACGCGCTGCAATAGATCCGACAACGGCTTTGACACAACGGGCACGCCCTGCACCTTCTCAGCGGCGGCAAGCCGGGCCTCGGCCTCACCCATGAGCGCCTCGGGATTGTCGGGCGCAAGCGCAGCCGCCCGCGCATACGCCTCGATCGCACCCTCGGCCTCGCCGAGCACGAGGCGCGAGCGCCCAAGCCGCAGCCACCCGTCTACATCGTTGGGGTCCTCGTCGAGGCGCGCGGCAAGTCCGTCGACCATCGAGCGGATCATCGCCTCGCGCTCCGCCTCCGACAGATCCGACTGCTCCCCTGACGGACCGTCCGCCGTCCCAGCGATGCGCGTCGACCGCTCGGCGAGGAGGGCGTCGGCATCGGCGCCGGTCCGATCCGCGGCCTCGCGGAACTGCTCGCTGACCGCTTCGCGCCAGGGCGCGTCCTCCGGCGCGCTGGCGAGAAGGTCACCCCAGCGGGCAAGCGCGGTCGCGTCGTCGCCCTCCTGCACGGCGGCGACGCCGAGGAAGTACAGCGCCTGCGGCTGCTGCGGCTCACGTTCCAGCGCGATGCGAAAGACCTCGCGCGCGGCTGGCGTGACCGTGCCCTGCGCATCCTGCACGAGCGCTTCGCCAAGCGCCGCCATCAGCATGACACTATCGGGATTTCGTCCCAAACCTTCGCGGAACGCCCGGATCGCTTCGGCCGGTCCGATCAGGTCGAGGCGGAGACGGCCGAGCGCGAACCAGAACTCCGCTGCGGCCGGTGGATCGGTCGCGGCGCGCTCTTCCAACTCTGCCAATTGCGCGGCGAGGCGCTCGCGTTCGGCCAGGAGCGCCGTCTGGTCGCGGGCGGCGAGCGGCTGTCCGGGGACGCCGGGCTCACCATTCCAAGCATAAAGGCCCACCGACCCGGCGCCGAGCACCAACGCGACGAGCGACGCCACGAGGGGACGGGTCCGCAGTCTCTCCGGCGAGCGGCCGCCCGCCTTTGCGGCGTGCAAGATCCGTCGCTGGATCTCGATGCGCGCTGCATCCATCTGCTCGTCGTCGATCAGCCCGCGCGCCCGGTCGCGGTCGAGCTCGTCCAGCTGCTGGCGATAGACGGCGATGGCGCGCGCTTCCGGATCGGCGTCAGGCCGCGGCCGAAGCAGCGGCCAGACGACCAGCGCCGTGCCGACGACCACCAAGGCTGCCGCGATGAACCAGAACGACACCAAGCTCAACGCGGCCCACCCAGCACGTCGTCGAGCGCGCGCTGCTCATCGGCACTAAGGGGTTCGACGACCCGCGCCGCACGCCGCTGGTGCCCGAGCCAGAACGCCACGCCGAGCCCACCGACCAGCGCCAGCAGGAACGGGCCGTACCAAAGCACCCACGTCGTTCCCCGCACAGGCGGGCGCAGCAGAACGAAGTCACCGTATCGCGCGGTCACGTAGGTCAGCACCTCGGTGTCGCTGTCCCCGTCCTCGAGGCGCTCGCGCACGACGCGGCGGAGGTCACGGGCCAGCGGCGCGTCACTGTCATCGATGGATTGGTTCTGGCAAACGAGGCAGCGCAGCTCCTTGCCGAGCTCGCGGGCGCGCCGCTCGAGGTTTGGATCGCTCAACATCTCAGCCGGAGAGGTCGCCGCCGGCGCTGACGTCGGCGCCATCGTCAGCGCCGCCGAACCCACGAGCAACGCCACAACCAAGGACCTCATCCGCGCAGCTCCCGAATGAGGGGTAGAATGACCTCCTCGACATCGCGCGGCGTCACCGGGCCGGCGTGCCGGTAGCGGATACGACCATGCGCGTCGATGACGAAGGTCTCGGGCACGCCGTAGACGCCGAGATCGATGCCGGCCCGACCCTCGGTGTCCGCGCCGATTCGGGAATAGGGGTTGCCGAGTTCGGCGAGGAAGGCGGCCGCCGCTGTCGGCGGGTCCTTGTAGTTCACGCCGTAGAGCGGGACGTCGTGCAGGCTGGCGAGGCGCGTCAGCACCGGGTGCTCGATCCGACAGGGGGCACACCAGCTCGCGAACACGTTCAACAGCTTGACGTCGCCGGCAAGGTCGGCGGTCGCGAGACCCGGCTGGTCGAGGCCCGCGACCGGCGGCAGCGCCAACTCCGGCACCGGCTGGTCGACCAACGTCGACGGCAGCTCCTGGGCATCCCGCCCCAAGCCCAACGCCAAACCGACCCCGATGAGCAGGACGGCCAGCGCGGGTAGGAGAAAGAGCAGGCGACGCATCGGCTCAGCTCCCCGCCACGGTCTGGGGCTTTGCCGGCGCCACCCGGGGCGCGCGTGTCGATGGTGCACCGATCCGGTAGCGGCGATCGGTCAGCGAGACCGCCGCGGCGGCGGCCATCAGCACCGTGCCCCCCCAGATCCAGAGCACCAGCGGGTTGTGATAGAGCCGCACCGTCCAGCGTCCGTCGGGCGTCGGCTCGCCGAGGACGACGTACACGTCGCGCCACAGGTTGGTATCGATGCCCGCCTCCGTGGTCGCCTGCCGTTCGACCAGGTATTGGCGCTTCTCGCTGGCCAGCTCGGCCACCTGCCGCTCGCCCTGGTGAACGACGAACACGCCCCGATCGGCGACGTAGTTGGGACCACGGATGCGCTCGACTCGGTCCAGCGTGACCGCGTACTGGGCCAAGTCGCGGCGCTCGCCCTCGTTGAGCGACGCGATCACCTCCGTCTGCCAGGCGCTGGTCGCCGTGATCCCGACGACCGTCACCGCGAGGCCCGTGTGCGCGAGCGCGGTGGCGAAGGCCGAGCGCGGCAGACCGGTGAGGCGCCGCCAGCTCATCCCGCCGTCGCGGCGCCCGTGCCCAGCACGTTGCGCCAGATCGACCAGCGCGCCGCCGACGAGCCAACCGGCGAGCGCAAAGCCGAGCGCGGTGACCGCGGTCGTCCGCGGGTCGGTCCAGGCCGCGAAGGCGGCGAGCGCCACGGCTGCGACCGCGGCCAACGCCATCGAGCGGGTGACGCGGCGGAGATCGCCCCGCTTCCACGCCAACACGGTGCCGATCGGCACGGCGATCAGAAGCGGCACCATCAGCGGAACGAAGGTGGCGTTGAAGTACGGCGGACCGACCGAGATCTTCTCGCCGGCGATCACTTCGAGGAAGAGGGGGTAGAGGGTGCCGAGCAGCACCGTCGCCGTTGCCGTCGCCAGCAGGAGGTTGTTGAGGACCAGCGCCCCCTCGCGGGAGATGGGCTGAAACACGCCACCGACACGCAGCTGCGGCGCGCGCCAGGCGAAAAGCAGCAGCGGTGCGGCCAGCGCCACAATCAGGATCAGGAGGATGACGACGCCGCGCGAGGGATCGGTCGCAAAGGCATGCACCGAGGTCAGCACGCCGGAGCGAACGAGGAACGTCCCAAGCAGGCTGAAGCCGAAGGCGAGAATGGCGAGTAGAATGGTCCAGCTCTTCAAGCTGTCGCGCTTCTCGACGACGATCAGCGAATGCAACAGAGCCGTCCCGACGAGCCACGGCATGAAGGACGCGTTCTCGACCGGGTCCCAGAACCACCAGCCGCCCCAGCCCAGCTCGTAGTAGGCCCACCACGAGCCGAGCGCGATGCCGAGGGTGAGCGAGGCCCAAGCGATCAGGGCCCAAGGCCGCATCCAGCGCGCCCAACTCGGATCGACCCGCCCCTCAATGAGTGCGGCGACGGCGAACGCGAACGTCACCGAGAAGCCGACATAGCCGACGTAGAGCATCGGCGGGTGCAGTGCGAGGCCGACGTCTTGGAGGATGGGATTGAGGCCCGAGCCCTCGAGCGGCGCCGGGATCAACCGTTCGAACGGGTTCGAGGTGAACAGCATGAAGGCCAAGAAAGCCACGCCGACCATCGCCTGGACGGCTAGCACTCGAGCCCGGAAGGTCGCGGGCATCGCATCGCCGAAAAGCGCGATGCCGGCGCCGAATAGCGCCAGGACCCACACCCACAACAGCAGCGATCCCTCGTGGTTCCCCCAGGTCCCACTGATCTTGTAGATCAGCGGCTTCAGGGCGTGGCTGTTCTGCGCGACGTTGAGCACCGAGAAGTCGGAGACGACATAGAGGTGGATCAACGCGGCGAACGCGAGCGAGATCAGGATGAACTGAACGACCGCGGCCGAATGGGCGAGACCGACGAGGCCGGCGTCGCCCCGATGCGCGCCGGCAAGCGGCAGCGTCGCTTGGATGCAGGCGACGCCGAGCGCCAGCATGAGCGCGAGATGCGCCAGTTCGGGGATCATGAGCCGCCCTCCGGAGGTCCCGCGTGGTTCAGACGGCCAGCCCGCTCCAGAGCTTCCGTCACTTCGGGCGGCATGTCCCCCTCGTCATGCTTCGCCAGGATCTCGTCGGCCTCGAAGAGGCCGTTCGGCCGCAGCGCGCCGATCGCGACGATTCCCTGCCCCTCGCGAAAGAGGTCGGGCAGCACGCCGACGAAGCGAACCTCCACCGCAGCCGCCTCGTCGGTGAGGGCGAAGCGGACCTCGCCGTCAGTCCCCTGGAGCACGCTGTCGTGCACGACCAGCCCACCGACCCGCAAGCGCTTGCCCGGCTCGACGGCGCCGGCAACGATCTCGGACGGTCCGGCAAAGAACTCGATGCTCTCCTGCAGCGCCGCCAACACCAAGGCGGTCGCAGCACCGACGAGCCCGACCGCGACGCTGATGAGGAGCAATCTTTGGTTCTTGCGGCTACGCACGCGTCCTCCCCGCTCGCCTAGGCCTCACCTTCGCCGTCGGCGCGGCGCTGCCACCGCGCCAGCTCCTGATCGCGGCGCCGACTGTCCAGCCAGCTCCACGCGAACAGCGCCAATAAAGCCCCGAGGCTCAACCCGAAGGCGCTCCAGACGTAGGCGCCGTAGCCCCCCATTGCCAAGAAGTCGGCCACCCCGCGACCCTGTTACCCTGTTCTCTTCGCCCCTGCTTACTTAAGGAGGTGCCGTCGAAGCGCAATGCGCGGCCTGCGCACAGGCCGCTTCCACGAAAGCCCCATGACGGCACCTTCGTCTGCTCCGCATCGCGTCGTGACGACGCACCGTCCCACCGCAACCGACGACCACCTCGCCGCGCTGAGCCTGCGCTCCGTGCTCGCCCAAGTGCCGGCAGACCGGCGCCCCCTTGAACTCGCGCGACCACGCCTCGCTGCCGCCGAAGCGGCGATCCGCGCGCGCTTCGAGAACGGCGGCCGCGCCGCGGAAGCGGTCTTCAAGCGATGCCATGTCCTAGACGAACTGGTCCTCGGCCTCTGGGACTGGGCGACGCACCAACGCTATCCGCTCTCCAACCCGACACCTGCCGAGCGCCTCGCCGTGATCGCAGTCGGCGGCTACGGGCGCGGCGAGCTGGCGCCGCACTCCGATGTCGACCTTCTGTTCCTCCATCCCTACAAGCCGACGCCGCGGATCGAGCAGATCGTCGAGACCCTGCTCTACACGCTCTGGGACCTTAAGCTGAAGGTCGGCCACGCGATCCGCTCGGTGGACGACGCCCTGCGAACCGCGCGCGGCGACCTGACCGTGATGACTGCCGATCTGGAGACCCGCCTCCTGGTCGGCGACGCCGACCTGTTCGACGGGTTCAAGCTGCGCCTTCGACAAGAGGTTCTCGCCGGACGCGGCCCGACCTACCTCGAGGAGAAGCTGCGCGAGCGGCAGGAGCGGCACGAGCGGGCCGGCGATAGCCGCTACATCCTCGAGCCGAACGTCAAGGATGGCGAAGGCGGACTGCGCGACCTTCACCTAATCTTCTGGCTCGCCCGGTTCTTCCACGACGTCGAGCAGATCGACGACCTGGTAGCGGTTGGCATGCTGGATCGCCGCGAGCTGCGCAGTTACCGCGCGGCGCAGCGCTTCCTCTGGCTCGTTCGCTGCCACCTGCACTACCTGACGGGCCGCGCCGAGGAGCGGCTCACGTTCGATCTCCAGACCGAGGTCGCGCAGCGCATGGGCTATCGCGCGCGCGACCGGCTCGACAGCGTTGAGCGCTTCATGAAGCGCTTCTACCTGGTCGCCAAGGACGTCGCAGCGCTAACCAACACGGTGACGGCCACGCTCGCCGAGGAGCATCGCAAGCGGCCACGCTTTGGCCTCAAGCTGCTCGGCCTCGGCCGCGAGCACACCAATGGCTTCGTCATCGACGACGGCCATATCGGCCTTGCCGAGCCCGATCACCTCCGCGGCGGGCCCGTTCAGATCCTCAAGCTGTTCGCGCTCGCCGACTCCCGCGACCTCGTCATCCGGGCGCACGCGCTCCGCGCCGCCCAGCGCGAGGTCCGCGCAATCAATGCGGAGGCGCGCGAAAACCCCGACGCAAAGCGGCTGCTGGTGCAACTGATTACCGAAGCGAAGCGGCCGGCACGCGCGCTCGGTGGCCTCAACGAGATCGGCGCGCTCGGCCGCTTCGTCCCGGAATTCGGCCGCATCGTCGCGGTGATGCAGCACAATTTGTACCACGACTTCACGGTCGACGAGCACACCATCCGCGTGATTGGTCAGCTGGACGCCATCGCCGGCGGCAAGCACCCTGAAGAATTGCCCGTGTCGACGGAGGCCGCCAAGCACATCGCGTCACGCGCCGAGCTGTACTTCGCCGCGTTCTTTCACGATGTCGGAAAGGGCCGCAAAGGCAATCACGCCAACGTCGGCGAGCAGGTGGCGATCCGCGTCCTCGAACGCTGGGAGCAGCCACCGGAACTCGTCGAGACGGTCGCCTGGCTGGTGCGCCATCATCTCCTGATGACGCAGACCGCCTTCTCGCGAGACCTTGAGGATCCGAAGACGATCTTGGACTTCGTTCAGATCGTCCAATCGCCCGAGCGCCTACGCCTCCTCCTACTGCTCACCGTTGCCGACATCCGCGGCGTCAGCGCGAACGCATGGAACGGTTGGAAAGCGCAGCTCCTGCGAACGCTCTACCGAGCGGCCGAGACGGCCATGCATGTCGGCGACATCGCGCAGACGCGCCGCAGGCTCGTCGCCGAGGCCAAACAGACGCTGCGTGAGAACCTCACCAGCGAGCCGCCCCTCGGCTGGAACGGAGCACAGATTGAGCGCTATCTGGCGCGGCACGACCCGCGCTATTGGCTCGGATTCGAGCCGGGCGATCAAGTCCGGCACGCCCATCTCATCGCGACGGTCGAGCGCGACGGCCGCATGTCCGGCTTGCAGCTGACCGTCGATCACTTCCGCGCCCGGACGGAGCTGATCCTCTACGCGCCGGACCATCCAGGCCTGTTCATGGAGGTGGCGGGCGCCCTCGCGATCGCCGGCGCCAGCATCGTCGATGCGCACATCTTCACCACCAACGACAGCATGGCGCTGGACAGCTTCGGCCTGCAGGACTTGGCGACGGGAGCGGCTGTCGACGAGCCGCGCCGCTTGGAGCGGATCCGGCACACGGTAGAGGAGGCGATCGCGGGCCGGATCCACCTCGTGCGCAAACTGGCCAGCAAGCGCCGGCCGCCGGCACGCACCGACGTCTTCCGCGTAACGCCGCGGGTGCTGATCGACAACGGCGCCAGCCGAACACACACGGTCGTGGAACTCAACGGCCGCGACCGACCGGGACTGCTGTTCGATGTGACGCGGGCCCTCAAGGATCTCGGCCTTGTGGTCTCCAGCGCGCATGTGACGACGTTCGGCGAGCGCGCCGTCGACGTGGTCTACCTGAAGGACGTCTTCGGGATGAAGATCACCTCGCCCTCCAAGCTGGAGAGACTGCGGACAAGCCTGATTGGGGCCCTGGCGACACCGTCGGGCGCGGATGGCGCACGTTGAACCTCGTTCGCGCGGCCGCCGTCGTCGGCTCCAACACGATGCTCTCGCGCATCCTCGGCTTTGTCCGCGACGTGATGATGGCCGCCGTCCTCGGCGCCGGCGTCGTCTCCGATGCGTTCTTCGTCGCCTTCAAGCTCGCCAACTTCCTTCGGCGGCTGTTCGCCGAAGGAGCCTTCAATGCCGCCTTCGTGCCTCTCTTCGCGAAGCGCCTGGAGCAGGATGGCCCTGCCGCCGCGAGAGCATTCGCCGCCCAGGCGCTCGCCGGCCTCGCCCTGATCCTCGCCGTGATCGTCATTCTGGCCGAGCTCTTCATGCCGCAGCTGGTCGGGCTGCTCGCCTCGGGCTACGCCGACGACGACCCGCGCCTCGCGCTAGCGATCGAGCTCAGCTACATCACCTTCCCCTACATCTTCTTCATCTCGTTGGCCGCGCTGTTCGCCGGTGTACTCAACGCGACCGGACACTTCGCGGCTGCCGCCTTTGCGCCCGTACTGCTGAACGTGGTGCTGATCAGCTCGCTGCTGCTCGCCCACCTCCATCCGGCTGGCCCCGCGCATACGCTCGCCTGGGGCGTCGCCATCGCCGGCGTGCTCCAGCTCGCCTGGGTCGCCGTCGCGGCGGCGCGCCACGGCTACGAGCTTCCGGTCATGCGCCCGCGCTGGACGCCGGCGCTGCGGCGACTTACCGTCCTCGCGCTCCCTGGCGCGGTGGGTGCCGGGGTCGCGCAGATCAACATGCTGATCGACCTCTGGTTTGCGTCGCATTTACCCGCCGGCGCGCAATCTTACCTCTTCTATGCTGATCGCTTGAACCAGCTACCGCTCGGCGTCGTCGGCGTCGCCGTCGGCACCGCTTTGCTGCCGCTACTGAGCCGCCAGCTCGGCGCTGGCGAAACCCTGGAGGCGCGCCGCACGCTCAACCGGGCGATAGACCTCGCGATGCTGCTGACGTTGCCGGCGACGATCGCGTTGCTGCTGATCGCCGAACCGCTGATCGTCGGCCTGTTCGAACGGGGAGCGTTCGATCGCGCGGCAAGCAACGCGACCGCGCAGACGCTCCAAGCCTTCGCGCTGGGCCTCCCCGCATACGTTCTGGTGAAGGTCTTAACGCCCGCCTTCACCGCGCGCGAGGACACGCGGACGCCGGTACTGGTTGCCATCGTCGCCCTGGCGGCCAACGTCGGCTTCATTCTGCTGTTCATCGACGCGCTCGCCCATGTCGGCATCGCGCTGGCCACGGCGCTTGCCAATTGGCTCAACGTCCTCTGCCTCGCCGTCCTGCTCTGGCGCCGAGGGTTCTTTGCGCCCGACGGCGCGCTGGCGCTGAGCCTCGGGCGGGCGCTGTTGGCGAGCGCGCTGATGGGTGCGGCCCTAGCCGCGGCCGCGATCGTTACCAGCGACGTGCCGGCGATCCTCCGCGTGGCCATTCTTGTCGCCGCCGGCGGCATCACGTTCCTGACCGCGGCGACCGCCATCGGCGCGCTTCCCCCAGAGCTGCGGCGGCAGCTTCGACGCCTCAGGGCGGCCGAATAACCTTGCTTGACGATGCCTTCAGTTTTTGCGCTAAGCGCCCGATCCGCCGCAGAGGCAATCGATGAGCAACCGCATCTTTTCCGGCGTGCAGCCGACGCACGGCCTGCAACTCGGCAACTACCTGGGCGCCATCCGCAATTGGGTCCGCCTGCAGAACAGCTATGAGTGCATCTACTGCATCGTCGACCTGCATGCGCTGACGACCGTGACCGATCCCGGGGCCATGCGCACGAACACGCGCGAGGTCGCCGCCGCCCTGCTGGCCGCCGGGATCGACATCGAGCGCTCTGTCGTGTTCGTCCAAAGCCACGTCAGCGCGCACAGCGAGCTGTGCTGGATCTTCAATTGCGTCACGCCGATGGGATGGCTCAATCGCATGACGCAGTTCAAGGAGAAGGCCGGCAAGAACCGCGAGAACGCACCAGTCGGACAGTAAGACTACCCGGTCCTGCAGGCGGCCGACATCCTCGCCTACAAAGCGACCCACGTGCCGGTCGGCGAAGACCAGAAGCAGCATCTCGAGCTGGCGCGCGACATCGGCGGCGCCTTCAATCGCAAGTTTGCCGAGGACTTCTTTCCGCTACCGGAGCCGCTCATCATGGGTGAGGCTGCGCGGATCATGTCGCTCCGCGACGGCACCAAGAAGATGAGCAAGTCGGACCCGTCCGACATGTCGCGCATCAACTTGACCGACTCCGCCGATGCGATCGCGATGAAGCTCCAAAAGGCGAAGTCCGATGCGTTCAGCGGCTTAACCGTGGACCCCGAGGGAAGGCCTGAAGCGACCAACCTGCTGACCATCTACGCCGCGCTCAGCGACCAGCCGCTCGCCGACGTCGCCACGGCGTTTCACGCGGCGACGTTCTCCAGCTTCAAGGCGGAGCTGACCGCGCTCGCGGTTGCCAAACTCGTGCCGATCGCCGACGAGATGCGTCGGCTGCTGCAGGACCCCGCCCACATCGATGCGCTGCTCACCGCAGGCGCCGAGCGGGCGGCGGCGATAGCGGCACCGGTGCTCGACGAGGTTCGCGATCGTGTCGGCTTTCTCGCCCCCGCTCGCCGCTAACGCCACGCCAGCCGCGCCGCATCCTTGCAGCCCGGCTGCCGACGCGCCATCTTGACGGTGGCTGGTAAGCGAGGGCGAGATGTTCATTCAGACCGAAGCGACGCCTAATCCCGCGAGCATGAAGTTCCTTCCTGGGCGCGAGGTGACAGCGACGGGCGTGGTCGACTTCACCGACGCAGCCGCAGCCGAGGCGTCGCCACTGGCGCAGCGCGTCTTTGCGGTCGATGGCGTCAGCGGCGTTTATCTTGGCCGCGACTTCATCACGGTGACCAAGGAAGCAGAGCTGGAATGGCAGCTGCTGAAGCCAGCCGTGCTCGGCGCCATCATGGAGCATTTCATGAGTGGTGAGCCGAACGTGCTCACCGACGCCCTGCCGAGCGAGGCGTCGAGCGACGATGACGACGACGAGGTGGTGCGCACGATCAAAGAGCTGATCGATCAACGGGTCCGGCCGGCGGTCGCCCAGGACGGCGGCGACATCACGTTCCACGGCTTCGAGCGCGGCGTTGTCTACCTGCATATGCGCGGCGCCTGCTCAGGGTGCCCGAGCTCGATCGTCACGCTGAAGAACGGGATCGAGAACCTCTTGCGCTACTACGTGCCCGAAGTGGTGGAGGTTCGATCACTGGACTGACCGCCGATCCTGCCATGCGCCGCCTCGCCTTCGACTGCTCCGGGAATGACCGCTCCGTCGCCATAGCTCACGCTGACGCGCTCGTCGCGACGCGCACGGAGCACGGTGGACGGGCGCACGCTGAACGCCTCGTACCGCTGATCGAGGCGGTGCTCGCCGATGGTGGCTGGACCTATGGCGACCTCGACGAACTCGCGGTCGGCGTCGGCCCCGGCAGCTTCACCGGCATCCGCGTCGCTGTTGCTGCGGCGCGCGCCCTCGGTATGGCGGTCGATCGGCCGGTCCGGACGGTGAACTCGCTCGAGGGCTTGGCGCTCGGCGCGCCGGCAAGCTCACGGCCCAACGCGGGAGCGCTCGACGCACGGCGCGGCGCCGTTTATCTCGGCGTCGTGGCGGGCGCCGCGGTGACCGTTCACCCGCACCCGATCGATCCCGCGCGCGCCGCGCGTCTCCTCCCACCCGCCCCCTTCGTCGTCGGTAGCGGTGCCGAAGCCATCGTCGCTGCCGCCGGCGGCGGTCGGAGCGAGGCCCGAACTATCGGGGCCGACGCTATTGCTCGCTGCGCGATCGCCGCAGCGCGACGGGGTGTACCCTCATGTTCGGCGCATGAGGTGCGCCCCCTCTACCTGCGCGCTGCCGACGCCGTGCCCAGCGCCGCCTGACGATGGCGGCGGAGCTCGAACCGGCCCCATACGCCGTCCAGCCTGCGGGCACCTTCGATCTCGGGCGCCTTGCTCGGCTCCACCGCGTCTGCTTCGATGACGCCTGGAGCAAGAGCGATCTCGCCCATCTTTTGGCGCTGCCGGGCGGGTTCGCGTTGCTCGCCCGCCCCTCGGGCTTCCGTCGCTTCGGCTTCGATACCCGCCGACCCGTCGGCTTCAGCCTCTGCCGCGTAACTCGTGACGAGAGCGAACTCCTGTCGCTCGGCGTCCTGCCGTGCGCGCGCCGCGCCGGCATCGCGCGAACCTTGGTTCGCGCATCGATCATTCGCTGCCGCGCCGCCGGCGCCCGCTGCATGTTGCTCGAGGTTGCCATCGACAACCCGGCAGCGCTCGCGCTCTACATCGCTGAGGGCTTTACCGAGGTCGGCCGGCGCACCGGCTACTATCGTCGAGCGAGCGGCGAACGCGTTACAGCGTTAACGATGCGCGCCGACATCTAGACGGCGCGAGCGCGTGCCTAGCGGTGTTCTTTGCGAACGACCAACACCCAGCCGCCCTCTAGCGCCTCACGTTCATCGAGCACAGTGTGGCCGTGATCACGAAGGCTCTGAGGCACGTTGGTTCGCGCTTCGCCCTCTGCGAGCCGAATGGTCAGAACGTCGCCGGCAATCAGTTCTTCCAGCTTGAGCTTAGCCTTTACGAGCGTCATCGGGCAAAGCTCGGAGCTGATGTCGAGAGTGTACTCCGCCATGAGATCCCACGATTAGCTGTTGGCATGACCACTGAAAAAAAAAGGTTGCAAGCTTCCTGCGCGCAAATATAGTCCGGCTCGTCTCGTCGCCAAAGGGCGTCTTTCTAGGATCGGGTAGCGATGACCGACAAAATGAGCCAAAATGAGCTGCTGGCACTCATGACAGAGATCGTCTCCTCACACGTATCCAACAACACCGTGCCGGTAGGCGACGTCCCCGATCTGATCAAGCACACGTATGCCAGTCTCGCTGCCCTCGGCCAGCCGGCAGAGGAAGAGCAGATCGAAAAGCCGACACCGGCGGTGCCGATCAAGCGGTCGATAACAGACGACTACATCGTCTGCCTCGAGGACGGCAAGAAGCTTAAGATGCTCAAGCGCCATCTGAAGACACGATACAACATGACGCCTGACGAGTATCGCAAGCGCTGGGGCCTCGCCGACGACTACCCGATGGTTGCGCCCGCCTATGCGAAGCAGCGTAGCAACCTTGCGAAGAAGATCGGTCTGGGTACGAAGCCGCGCGCGCGCTGACAGAGCGTCGCTTGACGGGATCCAGCCCGAACGTCCATAAGCCAAGCTAGGGGGTCGCGAGCGGACCTCTGTCCGGCTAGCGTGACGTCAGGTTGGCAAAGCGGCTATTTATAAAGACGTACGGTTGCCAGATGAACGTGTACGATTCGCAACGAATCGTCGACGTTCTGGCGCCGCACGGTTATCGGACCGTTGGCGACCCGGTTGACGCCGATCTGGTCTTATTGAACACCTGCCACATCCGTGAAAAGGCGGCCGAGAAGGTCTATTCCGAACTCGGCCGGCTCCTGCAGCTGGCGGCTGCGCGCCGTCGCCACACTGGCCAAGACCTGCGTATCGCCGTCGCCGGTTGCGTCGCCCAGGCGGAGGGCGAGGCGATGCAGGCTCGCGCGCCGTTCGTCGACATCATCGTCGGCCCGCAAAGCTACCATCGTCTGCCGGAATTGCTCGCGCAGCGCGAGCGAGAAGCGGGCTGTGTGATCGACACCTCCTTTCCGGAGGAGAGCAAGTTCGATCATCTGCCGGCGGGTGGTCGCACCGGCGGTTTGAGCGCCTACCTGACAGTCCAAGAGGGTTGCGACAAGTTCTGCACGTTTTGCGTCGTGCCCTACACGCGTGGCGCCGAAGAAAGCAGGCCGGCCGCAGCAATTCTCGCCGAGGCACGGACCCTGATCGCCGCCGGCGCGCGCGAGCTGACCCTGCTCGGTCAGAACGTCAACGCCTATCACGGCGAAGGTCCGGACGGGCGTTCTTGGAGCCTTGCCCGACTGCTCGCGGCCATCGCGGACATCGATGGCGTTTGGCGACTTCGCTACACCACCTCGCATCCCGTCGACATGAGCGACGACTTGATCCGCGCGCATCGCGACATTCCGGCCTTGATGCCGTTTCTCCACTTGCCGGTGCAGTCGGGCTCGGATCGGGTGCTAAAAGCGATGAATCGTCGCGGCACCGCCGATGACTACCGACGCGTCGTCGACCGGCTGCGCGCGGCACGCGCTGACCTCGCCCTTTCCTCGGACTTCATCGTCGGTTTCCCCGGCGAAACGGCTGCGGACAGCGAAGCAACGCTGGCGCTGGTCGAAGACGTCGGCTTCGCGCAAGCCTACGCCTTCAAGTACAGCCGGCGCCCAGGCACGCCCGCGTCGGTCCTGCCGGGTCAGCTCCCGGACGCCATCAAGACAGAGCGCCTCGAGCGTTTGCAGGCGCTGCTTGCGGCGCAGCAGCAGAGGTTCAACGAGGCAACGGTCGGCAGCCGGGTCGAGGTCCTCGTCGATCGGCGCGGCCGGCACCCGGGCCAGCTGGCCGGCCGTACCCCACACCATCAGGCGGTGCACTTCGACGGTCCAGCCACGCTGGTTGGGCAGCGCTGCACCGTCGACATCGTCGCCACGGCGTCGCACAGCCTGGTCGGGCACCCGGTCACGACGGACCGTGCAGCTCTGGGAGCGGTCGCCTGAAGCTCGTCCTTCCGGACAATCGGCTCGCCGCCCTGGTCTTTGGCCAGCATCACGAGCACCTGGCGCAAATCGAGCAGCTCCTTGACGTCTGCTTCGTCACCCGCGGCAACGAAGTCAGCGCCGACGGCGACGATGCGCCGACGGCGCTCACCGTCGTCGACGCCCTGTACGCGCGTGCCGAGCGCGGCGAGGAGATCGCACCGGCCGACGTCAAGGCGGCGGTTCGGCTGGCCAATCTGCCGAAGCCGGCGAACGGCATCGCCGTCGACGTTGCCGATATCGGCTTGAAGACGGACAAGCGAACGATTAGGCCACGGTCGCGCAATCAAGCCGCCTATCTCCAGGCAATGGCCGACAACGAGCTCGTCTTCGGCCTCGGCCCGGCCGGGACCGGCAAGACCTACCTCGCGGTTGCGCAGGCGGTCGCGATGCTGAAGCGCGGCGAGGTCGAACGCCTCGTGCTCTCGCGGCCGGCGGTCGAGGCGGGCGAGCGGCTAGGGTTCCTGCCCGGTGACATGAAAGAGAAGGTCGACCCCTATTTGCGGCCGCTCTATGACGCACTGCAGGACATGCTGCATGAAGGCAAATTGAACAACAAGATCGGCTCCGGCGAGATCGAGATCGCGCCCTTGGCCTTCATGCGTGGCCGAACTCTAAGCCACGCCTTCGTCATCCTCGACGAGGCGCAGAACACGACGCCGGCGCAAATGAAGATGTTGTTGACCCGTCTTGGCGAAGGTTCCCGTATGGTCATTACGGGCGACCCGTCTCAGACCGACCTACCCCCAGGGGTTGCGTCCGGCCTCGTCGTGGCCACCGCGCGGCTCCACGGCGTCGCCGGTATCGCGATGACCGAGTTCAACCGTAGCGACATCGTCCGCCACCCCCTCGTCTCGCGGATTCTCGAAGCGCTGGAGGACGGTCCGGTGGCGAGCGCATGAGCGCCGAGCCTCCAAGTTGCGAGGTCGCCGTCGAGGCGGCCTGGGCCATGGTCGGCTTCGATCTCGCGACGACGGCCGCCGCCGCGTGCGCCGCGGCCCTGCGGCAGACGCCGCTCGCCGCTTGCACGCGGCCGACTGAGGTCAGTGTGCGCTTTACCGACGACGCTACCATCGCGACGCTGAACGCGCGTTGGCGCGGCCACGACCAAGCGACTGACGTGTTGGCGTTCCCAGCGACGGAGCCGGGCGCGAGCCCCGTGCCATCGACGCTGCCGCTTCTCCTCGGCGACATCGTCGTCGCCTTCGAGACGGCTGCGGCCGAAGCGTCGCGGCTTGAGCGCGCGCTCGATCATCACGTCTGCCATCTGCTCGTCCACGGCTTTCTGCATCTCGCGCACTACGACCACGACACGCCTGAGGACGCCCTGATCATGGAAACGCTCGAGTCGAAGATACTCGCGACCATGGGCGTGCCGGACCCCTACGCCGCGCGCCTGCTGCCCGAGGAGCGCTCGCCATGAGTGACGAGGCGGCCACATCCGACGGGCCGATCGTCCACCTGTTCCGTCGGCTCCGCGAGTTCGCCTTCGGCAGCGATGCGGACAACGGCTCGCTGCGCACCACGATCGAGGAGCTTCTCGAGGAGGAGGCGAGCGGGCTCAAGAGCCTCACCGAACACGAACGCCGCCTCCTGCTCAATGCGCTGTCTTTCGGCGACCTGGAGGTCGCGGATGTGATGGTCCCGCGGCCGGACGTGAAGGCGATCGACGTCGACGCCGCCCTGGACGAGGTGGTCCGCTCGATGCGCGAGGCCGGCCACACCCGGCTTCCCGTGTTCCGCGACACGCTCGACGAGGTCATCGGCCTCGTGCACATCAAGGACGTGCTGCCCTTTTGGGGCGACGGCGAGGCCTTTCATCTCAGCGACGTCGTTCGCAACATCATGCACGTGCCGCCGTCGATGCGGGTCATCGATCTGCTGCTGCAGATGCGGGACACGCGCGTGCACATGGCCATCGTCGTCGACGAGTATGGCGGCACCGACGGCCTCGTCACGATCGAGGACATGATCGAGGAGATCGTCGGCGAGATTCAGGACGAGCACGACCGCATCGTTCCGGCACGCATCGTCGACGGCGCCGATGGCGCGCTCGAGGTCGACGCGCGGGTCGAGCTTGGCGACCTCGAGGCGCGGCTCGGCGTCGCCCTGCTCGACGACGATCGGCGCGACGACGCGGATACGTTGGGTGGCCTCGTGTTCATGCTGCTCGACCGCGTGCCCGCACGCGGCGAGGTCATCCAGCACCCGGCCGGGCTGGAGATCGAAGTGCTCGACGCGGACCCGCGCCGCGTCAAGCGACTGCGCATCCACCGCACCACGCCGGCGGCACCCGCCGACGTCGACGCGTGAGCGAGCGCGCGACGCTGCGCCACTCCGTCCGTCGAGCCCCGCCTCTGCTGCAGGCAGCGTTGGCCGGGGTCCTCGCCGCCGCCGCGCTGCCGCCGGTGGACTTCATCGCCGGTCTCGCCGCCTATGGCTGGCTGCTGGCGCTGCTACTCGGTGCGCCGACGTGGGCGGCTGCGTGGCGACGGGCGTTCCTGTTCGCGTTCGCCCAAGCCGTTGCCGGGCTGCACTGGATCGCCGTCGCCTTCACCGTCGACGTGGACCGGTTCGGTGCCCTGGCAGTGCCGGCGGTGCTCCTTCTCTGCGTCGGCATCGGCCTTATCCAGGGGACAACGGCGAGCATGATCCGCCTCCGGGTCTGGCGCTCACGTCTCGCCGCCGCGCTGGTCTTCGCGCCACTTTGGCTGGCAGGCGAAGGCCTGCGCAGCCTGATCGGACAGTTCCCCTGGAACCTGGTCGGCTACACCTTCGTCGACTGGCCCAGCCTCGCGCACGCGGCCGCCATCGGCTCGGTGTGGTGGCTCGGCTGGCTGGCCTTGATGCTCGGGACGCTGCCCCTCGCCATCGGCGCTGCGCAGCGCGAACGGCGGATCTGGCTGGTCGGGATGAGCCTGGTTCTCGTGGCGGTCGTCGCCTGGAGCGAGGTCCGTCGCGCAACGGAAAGCGAGATGACGGAGGTCCGCCTCCGTCTCGTCCAGGGCTCGTTCCCGCTCGATCACGGCTTCGAGCCCGAGCGGCTCCGCGCCTGGTTCTTCAACCAGATCGCCCTGAGCGCGCAGCCGACGACGGCGCCCGTCGACGCGATCATCTGGGCAGAAGGCGCCAGCCCCTACCACTTGGCTCGCGATCCCGAAGCGAGGCGCGTGATCGCGGAAATGCTGGAGGCAGTGCCCGGCGCCGCCTCGCTCATAACCGGCGCCGACGACTATGTGCGAGACGCCAGCAACCGCGTCACCGGCGTCACCAACAGCCTCTTTGTCGTCGACCGCGATGGCGAGATCGCGGCTCGCTACGACAAGGTCGACCTGGTGCCCTTCGGCGAGTTCCTGCCCTTTCGCGCGGTGCTCGAACGGCTCGGCCTCGACAAGGTGACGGCCGGCAGCGTCGACTACGTCCGCGGCTCGGGTCGCCAAACGATCGACCTCGACAAGCTGCCGCCCTTCACGCCGCTGATCTGCTACGAAGCGATCTTCGCCACCCCCTCAACCGGCACACCGCGACCGGATTGGTTGCTGAACGTGACCAACGACACGTGGTTCGGACGCACGCTCGGGCCCTACCAGCACCTCGCGATGGCACGCCTGCGCACGATCGAGCTCGGTCTGCCGATGGTCCGCGTCGCGAATTCGGGCGTCACCTCGGTCATCGACGCAAGCGGGCGCGTGGTCGAGCAAACCAGCCTCGGTCCCGAGATCGTCCTCGACGTGGAGCTGCCAGCGCCACGCGCGCCGACGCCGTTTGCACGTTACGGAACCGTCCCCGTCGTTCTGTTCATCCTCGCCGCCGCGGTGCTTGGTCTCGTTCGGGAACGGCAGGCGGTGGCGCAAAGCGCTTAATTCCCGATCCTCGACCTGCCATAGTCCTCGGACAGAAGTACGAGAAGTCGGTCTTGCCAATCGAACCGCATCGCATCGATCGCCACGTCGGACGCCGCCTAAGGATGCGTCGCCTGCTCCTTGGCTTGAGCCAGGAGCGGCTTGGCGAGCGGTTGGGATTGACGTTCCAGCAGATCCAGAAGTACGAGCGCGGCGCCAATCGGCTGGGCGCCTCGCGCCTTTACGAGGCAGCTCAGGCCCTCTCTGTGGACGTCGGCTTCTTCTTCGACGACCTGGCTTGTGCCACGTCCGGGCTCGAAGAGGACAGCGTGCCCTATCTCGTCGCGCCGATCACCGCTCCCGACGCCCGGGGACACGAAGCACTCGAGCTGGTTCGTGCCTTCGAGCAGATCGACGATCCGGAGTTACGACGCCGCCTCGTCGAACTGGCGAAGGCGCTCAGTCGTGCGCACCTGCCCAGCCCTGGCGCTTGACCGGGGACCGCGAGCCCCGCACAACCCAACACGCACATTTCGCAGTTGCAACAGAAAAGGGGCGACGCGTGGCAGACTACCTGTTCACCAGCGAGTCGGTTTCAGAGGGCCACCCCGACAAGGTCTGCGATCGGATTTCCGATGCGGTCGTCGACGCTTACATCGCCGCGCTGCCGGAGGCGCGGGTGGCCTGCGAGACGCTGGCGACGACGAATAGGGTCGTCATTGCCGGCGAAACCCGCGGTCCCGCCGAGATCCTCGGTAACGTGGAGGACATCGCCCGCGGCTGCATCAAGGCGATCGACTACGAGCAAGAGGGCTTCCACCACGCCAAGGCGAAGATCGAGGTGCTCCTCCACGCGCAATCCGCCGACATCGCCATGGGTGTCGACAACGAGGGCGCAGGCGACCAGGGCATCATGTTCGGCTTCGCGTGCGACGAGACGCCAGAGTTGATGCCGGCGCCCATCCTTTACGCTCACAAGATTCTCCGCCTGATGGCCGAAGCTCGGCGGCACGGCGAGGAACCCTTGCTTGGGCCCGACAGCAAGAGCCAGGTGA
Source organism: uncultured Geminicoccaceae bacterium (assembly GCA_964445185.1). Taxonomy (GTDB): domain Bacteria; phylum Pseudomonadota; class Alphaproteobacteria; order Geminicoccales; family Geminicoccaceae; genus JAAAPF01. Next base: position 2,289 of record CAYUKE010000008.1, on the reverse strand, counting down.
CGCTGCACTACCGCGACGGCAAGCCCGTCGGCTGCGACAGCGTCGTCGTCTCGACGCAGCACGTCGAGGGCGCCCACCCGGACGACGTGCGCGCCATCGCCGTCAAATACATCGAACAGGTGCTGCCCGACGGTTGGCTGCCGCCCGCCGACAAGATCTTCGTCAATCCGACCGGCAAGTTCGTGATCGGCGGTCCCGACGGCGACGCCGGCCTCACCGGCCGGAAGATCATCGTCGACACCTATGGCGGTGCCGCACCGCACGGCGGCGGCGCCTTCTCTGGCAAGGACCCCACGAAGGTCGACCGATCCGCGGCCTATGCGGCGCGTTACCTCGCCAAGAACGTGGTTGCGGCTGGCTTGGCGCAACGTTGCGTGATCCAGGTCGCCTACGCGATCGGTGTCGCCCAGCCGCTCGCGGTGTACGTCTCCACCCAGGGGACCGGCCGCGTGCCCGAGGACCGTCTCGGCGAGCTACTTCGCCGGCATCTCGACCTCTCGCCCCGTGGCATCCGCACGCGGCTGGGTCTCGACCGCCCGATCTATGAACGAACCGCTGCGTACGGACATTTTGGCCGGGAGCCGGAGGCCGATGGCGGGTTCTCGTGGGAGCGCACCGATCTCGTCGAGATGCTCAAGCGCGAAGCCTGACGCCACTGGCCCCGATCCGCATCGCCGCCGGCTCCACGGCCGTCGCCAAGGCCCGAAGCTCAAACCCAACCAGCGGGTCCGCCTCGACACGTTGCTTCCCGGCATCCGCGTCGATGTACCCGCGCCCGGCGGCGTCCTCAAGCCGGGCAACCTACTCACGCCGGGCACGCAGGCGCTGTGGCTGGAGATCGGCTTTGGCGGCGGTGAGCATCTCGCTTGGCAGGCAGCCGCGCACCCCGAGGTGACGCACCTCGGCGTCGAGCCGTTCCTGAACGGGGTCGCCAAGCTGCTAGGCGAGATCGAGCGCCTGGGTCTCATCAACGTGCGGGTCATGGTCGACGACGCCCGCCTGCTTCTGACGGCTTTGCCCAACGGCGCGCTCAACCGCATCAGCGTCCTTTTTCCGGACCCGTGGCCCAAGGCGCGGCATCACAAGCGGCGGATCGTCGACACGACGACCGTCGAAGCGTTCGCCCGCGTTCTTGCCGATGGCGGCGAGCTTCGCATTGCGACGGACGACGCCGACTACGCGACGTGGATCCTGGCGACCGTCGGGGCCAACCGCGGCTTCGTGTGGTGCGCCGCGTCGGCGAAGGATTGGCGGGTGCGACCCGAGGACTGGCCGGCGACGCGCTACGAGAGCAAGGCCCGCGCCGCCGGTCGCCAGCCCGTCTTCCTGCGCTACCGGCGACGGCGCGGCGGCACTTGCAACGATCCAGCCAACGGCGCATATTGAAGCTTAGTCTAAAGCGCGAGTGGGCCCTCAGGCCCGCTTTTTTGTTTGTAAACACGTGGTGCCCGAGACAACGGATCGAGGACAGCCGACCAACGAGGCGCGTCTCGCCGAGGTGCTCGCGCCCGCCCTGGCGGACGTGGGCTACGAGGTGGTGCGTGTCGCGCGCATCGGCCCGGGCCGGCACACGCTCCAGATCATGGCGGAGCGGATGGACCGAGCTACGATGACCCATGACGACTGCGTCCGGATCAACCCCGTCGTCGAGCGGGTGGTCGAGACGGTGCTGAGCGAGACGGCGGCCTACACCCTCGAAATCAGCTCGCCAGGCTTGGACCGGCCGCTGGTGTCGGTCGAGCACTACCGTCGCTTCGCCGGTTACCACGCCCGCGTGGAGCTGACGTCGCCCGTCGATGGCCGGCGCATCTTCACCGGACGCATCGACAGCGTCGACAGCGCCGGCACCGAAGCGACGCTGGTGCTCACGGTCGAGGGCGGTTCAATTCGTTTGCCGATCGCGACGATCCGCAAGGGCAAGCTCATGCTGACGGACGAACTCCTGGCCGCGGCCGGCGCTTGGGCCGAGGCGGGACGATCACCATGACAGGGATCGGCCGTTGACCAGACGAAGGAATAAGCAATGACCACTGCTCCGAGCCTCGGCCGCGTGGAGCTGCTGCGCGTGGCGGAAGCGGTCGCCCAAGAGAAGGGCATCACCGCCGATGAGGTCGTCGAGGCCATGGCCCAAGCGATCCAGACCGCGGCGCGGCGCAAGTACGGTCTCGAGCACGAAATCGTTGCCGAGGTCGACCGCAAGCGCGGCGAGATCCGCCTCTATCGCCAGCTCGAGGTGGTCGAAAAGGTCGAGGACACCTTCCGTGAGATCCCGCTCGATATTGCGGCGCG
>CAYUKE010000007.1:0-23312 GCA_964445185.1 uncultured Geminicoccaceae bacterium | reverse complement strand
TCAGCCGTAGATCCACGGTGACGATCGCAGGCAGCTTGACAGCGATGGTCTCCAGGCCGGCGTCGACCTCGCGCGTTACGTGGAGCCCCTCGTCGGCCGCCTCGATCTTCGAGGCGAACGTCGCCTGCGGCCAGCCTAGCAACGCGGCCAGCATCTGGCCGGTCTGGTTGCTGTCGTCGTCGATCGCCTGCTTGCCCATCATCACGACGGTCGGCGTCTCCCGTGCGACCACCGCCTGCAGTAGCTTCGCCACCGCGAGTGGCTGCAACTCGGTATCCGTCTTGCTGTCGGTGAGGACATGGATCGACCGATCCGCGCCCATCGCCATGGCGGTTCGCAGCGTTTCCTGCGTCTTCGCGTCGCCGATGCTGACCGCCACAATCTCTTCGGCGGTCCCCTTTTCCCGCAGCCGGATCGCCTCCTCGGTGGCGATCTCGTCGAACGGATTCATCGACATCTTGACGTTCGCTGTCTCCACGCCAGTGCCGTCGGCCTTGACGCGAACGCGCACGTTGTAGTCGACGACCCGCTTGACGGGCACGAGTATCTTCATCGGCGCCACCCCCGCCCGCCGGCGGCGCCGACGGGTCCTACCTCATGCTGCACTGCGCGATTGCCCTGCCGTCACGCGCTTGTCAATCGCGCGCCCCGCCGCAAGGTCTGCTCAGGTCAAGCTCCAAAGGAATAGAACCAGCAGCACGATGGTCACCCCCTGGCTCAGCACGCGGGCGCGCATGAGCAGATTGCCGTAGCGCCGATTGAAGTCGCCACCGCGGTAGAAGCCAGCGAGCCCGACCACCAAGATCAAGGCGGTGATGAGCATCGCAACGATCGTCAGATAACCGAGTGCGTTCATAATGCTGCCATAGCGCAGGCTGGGATCCGAATAAAGGCCACCGCCGAGATGACGAACACGGCCGACCTGCTTGCCGCGCGGTAGCGTTTGGTCGTGGCCGTAGCGCCGATTGCCGCTGCCTAGTCCGCCTGCGGCTGGGCCGTTCTGGCCGGGCTAGAAGCCGACGCCGATCCCGCCGCTGCCGCTTGAGGCGCCGATCCCAAGGCCTGAGCGGATCCCATAAGTCTCGGCCCAGAGGTCAGGGAAGAGAGCACGCGAGAGCTGCCGATAGACGGCCACCTCGGGGGTGCCTTCGACGCGGGCGAAGACGGCCCCGACGGCGTTGGTGCCGTCACAGAAGGCAGCGGAGATCGTGCTCGGATCGCCCGCGGCGGGGCCGACGACGCAAGGGTCGGCACTGGGCGGGCGGGCATGCTGGACGATCAGCGTCGGCAACGGCGACGGTCCCGGTTCGGCCGCGAACTGCGTCGGTAGGGCGGCGACGGCGTCGCCCATCTCAGCCAGGATCGTCGCCTCGCTGGCGCTGTCCGCCGGAAGCCCGATCACGCTGCCCGCCACAGGGCCGTCGACCACCGCCAGCTCCAGCGCGATACGCGCATCCCGCGTCGAGGTCCCGGGGAGCGCCTCGATGCGCGGCCCGGCGCTGCAGCCGCCGAGCGCGATCGCAAGCGCGGCGAAGCAGGCGCGACAGCGTCGTTCATCCGCGCGCGCCGAGCGAGCTCGTTCGGAACAAGGCGGGGTCGAGGCGCACATTGACGGCCATGTCCTCCAGCAGCACTTGGGTGATCTGTCCCTGGGCATCGAGGACACGCCAACGCCGCAAGGCAATTGGGCTCAGGCCGAACACCAGCTCGAGCTCTCCGAGGCCAGGCTCATCGGTCTGGAACACGCTGAGATGCAACTCATCGTTGAGTTCGCCGATGCTGCGGATGGTCACGGGGCCTGAGAGGCGCACGCGCTCGGCGAGGAGGATGCCGAGCGGCGTCCGGTCGAGCGGGATCGTCGTCGTCGAGTCGTTGCGACCTTCCCTGACGACCAGCCGCCAGTCCGTCGCGACGATGAGCAGCTCAGTCGGCGGGTCGTACTCGAAGCGGAGCCGCCCGGGCCGGTGCATGTACACCCGCCCGGTGTCGAGCGCGCCGTCGGGATCGATCTGGGTAAAGCGCGCGCTGAGCGTGTCGATCCCGTTCAGGTAGGTTTCAACCTGCTCGATCACGTCGGGCGGCAGCGCGGCTTGCGTGGGTGCGGCGGCAAGTGCGGCTGCGCTCGCCAGCAGAGAACGCCTCGTCGGCATGCGGTACCTTTCTCGTGCGATGGCCAATACCGTCCGCTCTGCTAGGTCGGCGCCGCGGCGTCAGCGCGCAAGCCCGGTGTTGCGTTCGCACCGAGCTGACGTGCTATGGGGGAACCGGCAGGAGAGGGAGCGCGATGAGCATCGACGGCGATACGTACATGATTTTGAGTTCCGCGTTGACCTTCGGGGTGCCGATCCTCCTAGGCCTTCGGGAACTAGCGCTTTTGCGGCGCGAAACGGGCCGGCGGGGCGATGATCCGGGCTCGACCGAGCCGACGCCACAGCCGTCGCCGGACGCCGACCAACTTCCGCCGTTGCCGGCGTCGCTCGTCGACGCCGTGCGTCGTCCGCAGGCGCCCCAGGTGCGCGCGCTTGAGACGGTCTAGCCCCGGCGCCGGTTGGGTCTCGGGCTCAACTCGCTAACGCGGGACGTTTCGACCCGTCGGCGGCGGAGCCCGCCGGCGTTTCGACCTCGCGCTGCTCGAAGTGGCGGCCGACGGCGATGATGCAGCTCTTCCCATTCGCTTGGGTCGAGAGAATGGTCCAGGTCCCGGTCCGCTTTGACGCGAACACTTCAAGCAGGCGGCCGTTGTTCTGCAGCCCGATCGAGACCTGACGCTCCTCGTAACGCTCGGTCAGCGCGGCGACCAACGCCGCGTGCTCGCCGCAGGCCACGGCGCCCCTGGGGGACTGCGGGATCGCTTCGGCTAGCACGTCGCCCGTAGCGAGGCCGGCGGCAAGGCCGATTGCAGCGGCGATGGAGCGGCGGTGCATGGCGTTCCCTCGAAAGTGCGTGCCGCGGGTCATTCCCGGCTCGACCACTTTGCCGCGCGTCGGTAAACGAATCGTTCGCTAACGGATCTTATTGATGGTGCTGTGGTTCTATTCACCCTCCGACGGGGCCGAGGCGTGGCGAGCAGCCCTCGCCGAGGCGGCTCCGGCAACGGACGTTTCGTTCGACGTCGAGCCCGCCGCGCCCGAGCTGATCAGAGCCGCGCTGGTCTACAAGCCACCTGCGGGCTCGCTGGCGCGCTTCCCCAACCTTGCCGCCGTTTTCTCCCTAGCGGCCGGGGTTGAGCTGCTGCTCTCCGATCCGACGCTGCCCGACGTGCCCGTCTGCCGCATGATCGATCCCGCGCTGACGACGACGGTCGCCGATTACGTGCATTATGCCGTCCTTCGGGTGCATCGGCACTTCGACGTGTTCGAGCGATCGACGGCTTGGTCGCGGGAGCTGCCACGGCTCGCTAGCGAGATCGGCGTCGCCGTGCTGGGCCTCGGCGAGATCGGCACGGCCGTGGCGCGGCGACTAGCCGCCCATGGCTATCGCGTGGCCGGCTGGAGCAGGACGAGCAAAGCGCTCGACGGCGTTGTCACCTCGCATGGGGCCGCCGGGCTCACGTCGGCGTTGCGGGACGCCGACGTCGTCGTCGGTCTCCTGCCGAGCACGCCGTCGACGGCCGACCTGTTCGACGACGCTTTCTTCAATCGCATCAAGGCCGGTGCGCACTTCATCAATGTCGGGCGCGGCGATCAGCTTGTCGACGCGGCGCTGCTTCGCGCCCTTGACGGCGGTCGGCTCGCCGGCGCAACGCTCGACGTCTTTCGCGAGGAGCCTTTGCCCGTGTCCCATGCCTTCTGGCACCACCCGCGCATACTCGTCACGCCGCACATCGCCGGCTCCACCATGCCGGCGACGGGCGCGCGGTCGGTTGCCGAAAATCTCCGACGTCTGCGTGCCGGCGAGCCGCTTCTGGCGGTCGTCGATCGCGATCGGGGCTATTGATGGCGGCGGTCGTCACCATCGCGCAGCAGAAGGGCGGCGCCGGCAAGACAACGCTGGCCGCGCAACTGGCCACCGAGATGGCGCGGGAGGGCCTGCGCGTCGCCTGCATCGACGTCGACCCGCAAGGGACGCTGACGGCGTGGTCAGCGTTGCGCACGCAAGCCGAAGACCTGGCGCCCATCATTGTCGAGACCTGCCAAGGCTGGCGGCTGAAGCTGGCGCTCGACGAGCTCGGCCGCGACCACGAGATCGTGATCGTCGATAGCCCGCCGCATGCCGAGACGGACGCGCGCACTGCCATTCGGGCGTCGGCGATGGTTCTCGTGCCGTGTCAGCCGAGCCTGCTGGATGTCTGGGCCAGCGGCGCGACGCTGGCGCTGGCAGAGGCGGAGCACCGACCTGCGGCCGTTGTTTGGAACCGGCTGCCGCCAAGGGGCAGGATCATCGAGGAGGCGCGCTCGGCGCTCGCCGAGAACGGCTATCACGGCTTGGAGGTTGGGCTCGGCAACCGCAGCGCCTACGCCCAAAGCATGCATCGTGGTGCTGGCGTCGTGGAAACGCTGCCGCGCAGCCGGGCCGCCGCCGAGGTTCAGGGGTTGGCTGCTGCGGTTCGTTCAAGCCTGGCTTGATAAGCGGCGCTTGGCGTTCCGACCGGCCTCGACTATGCACCCGCGACCGACGGTGCTCGGCCGTCGCCTGCTGGGGAGGAGCCGTTGGCCGCGCCTGCGAACGATCAGCGCCCGATCGCCGACAAGTCCGAGCTGGTCGGCTATCTTGCCGCCGGCGGGAAGCCCGCGTCCGCGTTTCGTATCGGGACCGAGCACGAGAAGTTCGTCTATCGACGCGACGATCTTCGGCCGTTGCCCTACGCCGGCTCCGGCGGCATTCGCTGGCTCTTGGAGCGCTTCGCGTCGCGTTTCGATTGGCAGATCATCCGCGAGGACGGGCGGCCGATTGCGCTCGAGCGCGATGGTGCGAGCATCACACTCGAGCCCGGTGGGCAGTTCGAGTTGTCCGGCGCGCCGCTGGTGACGCTGCACGACACCTGTGCCGAAACCAACACGCATCTTGCCGAGGTCAAGGCGATCACCGAGCCTTGTGGCATCGGTATGCTCGGGATTGGCTTCGATCCGAAATGGTCGCTGGCCGATCGCCCACAAATGCCGAAGACCCGCTACCAAATCATGTCCAACTATATGCCCAAGCGCGGCGCGCTCGGCCTCGACATGATGTATCGAACGTCAACGATCCAGGTCAATTTGGATTTCGTTGACGAAGCCGACATGGTCAAGAAGTTCCGTGTCGGGCTTGCTTTGCAGCCAGTTGCCACAGCGCTCTTCGCTAACTCACCATTTACCGAAAATAAGCCGAATGGCTTTTTAAGCTATCGCAGTCATTGCTGGACGGATACGGACCCTGATCGTTCGGGTTTGTTGCCTTTTGTGTTTGAGGAAGGTTTCGGCTATGAGCGTTACGTCGACTATATGCTCGACGTGCCGATGTATTTCGTGAGTCGTAACGGCCAATATCTCGACGTCAGCGGGCAGTCGTTCCGCGCGTTCATGGACGGGCGGCTGCCGGGGCTGCCTGGCGAGCGTCCGACGATTGCCGATTGGGCCGATCACCTGACGACCGCCTTTCCCGACGTGCGTCTCAAGCGGTTCTTGGAGATGCGTGGGGCGGACGGCGGCCCCTGGAACATGATCTGCGCCTTGCCCGCCCTTTGGGTGGGCCTCCTCTACGACGGCCCGACGCTCGACGCCGCTTGGGATCTCTGCCGCGATTGGACCCTGGAGGAACTCGCCCAGATCCGCGCGGACGTACCCCGGCTCGGTTTGCGCGCGCCCTTCCGCGAGCGGACGGTGCGGACCCTCGCGGGGGAGGTAATCGCTATTGCCGAGGCAGGGCTTGCCGCCCGCGCGCGCGCCGACGTCGACGGACTGGACGAGCGCAAGTACCTCGGGCCGCTGCACGAGGTCGTCGACAGCGGGCGCACCCCCGCGGAGGACAAGCTTCGCCTCTATGCCGAGGATTGGGGCGGCAGCGTCGATCCGCTCTTTACGCGCTTCGCTTACTGAGCGTCGGCGGTGGCGCTGGCATCGGAAACGGCTCGGCGGTGCTGGCCCCGGCCGGATGGAACCAGGCATATCGCTCTGCCAGTGTCACCACCTCGCCGACGACGATCAGCACCGGGTTGCGGCTCTCGAGGATCGACGCAGCCTCGGCGAGATGCGACAGGCGACTGCGGACGACCCGCATCTGCGGCAGTGTTCCGTTCTCGATCGCGGCCGCCGGCGTCAACGGGCTGAGGCCGGCGTCGACCAGCGCCCGCGCCATTTCCGGCAACCCTTTCAGACTCATATAGAGACACAGCGTCTGACCGCAGCGGGCGAGCGCCGACCAATCGTGTTGTGCAGCCCCGCTCGCGCCCTGACCCGTCGCCAGAACAAGCGCCTGCGCGTGGTCACGGTGGGTTAGCGGAATCCCAGCATAGGCCGCACAGCCGAGCGCGGCGGTGACGCCGGGAACGATCTCGAAGGCGACGCCCGCCCGCAGGAAGGCCTCGATCTCCTCGCCGCCGCGTCCGAACACGAACGGGTCGCCGCCTTTGAGACGGACCACCCGTTGACCCTGCTGCGCCCGTTCGACCAGCAGCTCGTTCAGCACAGGCTGGCGCAAGTGGTGCTGCTCGCGGCGCTTGCCGGCGAAGACGCGCTCGACGCCCTCCGGGATGCACGCCAGGATGCCGGGCCCGACCAGCCGGTCGTGGACCACGACATCTGCCGTCTGCAGAAGTTTCATGGCCTTCACGGTGAGAAGGTCGGGGTCGCCCGGACCGGCGCCGACAAGGTGGACGCAGCCGGTACGGCCGGCGCGCGGCGATGCGGGTAACGGAGTCATCGACCATCGCCTAGCCGCCTTCGGCCCTCACGGTCAACGCGGCGGCGGCGACCGGTCGGCGCGCCCGCGCTGGACGTTGGTCCCAGTCAGCGGACAGCTGTCAGCGTCAGCAGCGCGGCCGCCTCGACCAGCTGCTGGCCGGCGCCGAGCACGTCGCCTGTTTGCCCGCCGAAGGCGCGGCGCGCCAGCCACCCCCAGCCGACGAGAACGGCGAGCGCCACGGCGATGAGGGCTGCCGCCGTGAGCGGTCCCAGCAGGAGGAGCGCCAGCAACGCCGCGAGGCCGCAGGCGATGGCCACGCTACGCGTGTCGGGGCGGCCGGCTTGGGCGGCCAGACCCTCGCTGCGGGCGGGCGGCACGGCTGCCATGAGCACGACCATGGCGCTGCGCGATAGGGCGCCGACGACGACGAGGGCCGCGACCTGCATGAGCGGATCCCACAAGGTCGAAAGGCCCGCAACCCGAGCCAGCGTGACTAGGATCAGCGCCATCGTGCCGAACGAGCCGATGCGGCTGTCGCGCATCGCCTGGAGCCGCCGCTCGCGGTCGTGGGGACCGAGCGCGTCGGCGCAGTCGGCGAGCCCGTCTTCGTGCAAGGCACCCGTCAGCAGGACCAGACAGGCGAGGACCAGGATCGCGGCCGGAAAAGACGGCACGCCCGCCAGGGTCGCGGCCGCGAAGACGGTGCCGGCGAGAAGGCCGACAACCGCGCCGACGACCGGAAACCAGGGCGCCGTCTCGGCGAGCGGGAGGCGATGGCGCGATCGTACCGGCAAGCGCGTCAAGAAGACGAGCGCCACTCTAAAACCTTCGCGCACGTCGTTTCTCCGCCCAGTCGCTGCTAGCCGCGATGGGCAACTAGGAGGTCCGTTCGTGCCTGTCCACGCCGTCGCCGATCTTGCTCACCGTATCCGCGCCTGCCGCCCCTTCGACGTAGCCGCCGCGGCCGCCGTCAATGCACGCGAGGCGCAGCTCACCAAACCCCAGGGCGCGCTCGGCCGGCTCGAGGCGTTGACTTCATGGTGCGCGCGGATTCAGGGACGCTGCCCGCCACGTCTAGACCGGGTCCGTGTTGCCGTCTTCGCGGGGAATCACGGGGTCGCGGCGCGGGGCGTCTCCGCCTATCCGGCGACGGTCACCGCGCAGATGGTCGCCAATTTCGCGGCCGGGGGGGCCGCCGTTTGTCAGCTCGCGCGCATCGCCGGCGCCGAGCTCACGGTCTGTGCCCTGGACCTCGAAACGCCGACGGCCGACATCACGCGCGCGCCTGCGCTCGACGAGGCGGGTTTCGCTGCCGCGATGGACGCCGGCAGCAGCGTCATCGAGCCGGGGCTCGACCTTATCGCCATCGGCGAGATGGGGATCGCCAACACGACGGTCGCCGCAGCGCTTGCTGCCAAGTGCCTGGGCGGGGCAGGTAGCGACTGGGTAGGGCGCGGCACTGGCGTCGACGATGCAGGGCTCGCCCGCAAGGCGGCAGCCGTCGATGCGGCGCTCGCGGCGCACGCCGATGTCCACGAACCGCTCGAGATCCTCCGCTGCCTGGGCGGCCGTGAGTTCGTTGCGATGGCGGCCGCGGTGGTCGCAGCCCGCGAGGCCGGCGTCCCGGTGCTGGTCGACGGCTTCGTGGCGAGCGCGGCGCTCCTGCCGCTGGCCGCCGTATCGCCAGTCGTTCTAGAGCACTGCCTGCTGGCCCACCTCTCGGCGGAAGCGGGTCACCGCCGCGTCGCCGAGGCGCTCGCCCTCAAGCCGCTCCTGAGCCTCGACATGCGCCTGGGGGAGGCGTCGGGTGCCGCGCTCGCGATCCCGATCCTGCGCGCAGCTTTGGCCTGCCATACTGGCATGGCAACCTTCGACGAGGCCCGGGTCGACGATCGGTCGCTCTAGCCGCTGTTCGCCGATGCGTCATGCGCCCAGCGCGAGCGCCCGCATCTCGAAAAAGCGCTGATCGAAGTCGCTGCCGAAGCGGTCCGCGCGGGCCAGATAGGCCTCCAGGCTGGCGGCGACTTTCTTGGTCGTTGCGTTCGTCTCGGCGAGTTCCGCCATGACCACGCGGTTCGTCTCGCCGAGCGCCCGCACGACGTCGTCCGGCCAGGTCCGAAGCTCGACGCCTTCCGCCAGCAGCGGCTCGTAGGACATGATGTTGTTGAAGGTGAAGTCCGCGATTGTCTCCATCGAGATAGCAGCGGCAGCCACCTCGACGATCAGTTGCAAATCCGCCGGCAGGGCGTTCAGGCTTTCCTGGTTGACGATGATCTCAAGTCCGGCACCGGGCTCATGGAAGGCTGGCACGTAGTAGTAGCGCGCTGCCTGGTAGAGGCCGAAGGCGCGGTCGTTCCAGGGCCCGACCCACTCCGCGGCGTCCACCGTGCCGGCCATCAGCGAAGGCGCGATCTCTCCCGGCGGGATCAACACGGTGTTCGCGCCGAGCCGCCGCAGGACCTCGCCGCCGAGACCGGCGATGCGCATCTTGATGCCCCGGAGGTCCTCGACGCTGTTGATCTCCTTGTTGAACCAGCCGCCCGCCTGGTTGCGCGAGTTGCCGGCGTAGAACGGCACGACGCCGAAGCCGGCGTAGACCTCGCGCCAGAGCGTCATGCCGTCGCCCTTGTAGAGCCAGCCGGCGAGCTCGTCCGACGTCAGCCCGAACGGCGTTGTCGTGAAGTACTGAAGGGCCGGTGCCTTCCCTGCCCAGTAGTAGGGTGTGCCATGGGCGAGGTCCGCCGTCCCCTGCTGCACCGCGTCCAGACTCTCGAAGGGCGGGACCAGCTCGCCGGCACCGTAGACGGTGATCTGCATGCGCCCGTTCGACATGCGCTCGATCAGATCGGCGTAGCGGCTGGCGTTGAGGCCCAGCCCAGGCGTCGATTTGGGCCATGGCATGACCATGTTCCAGCGGTGGTCAGGTTCGGCCACGGCCGTGCGCGCCGCGCCCCCGGCGCGCCCACCGGCCGCGCCCGGGGGGGGCATTGGTCGACGATCCATCAGGGCCTCCTCACTGGACAACGCCAACGGGCGACCGCTCGGCCGCCCGGTCGATCAGGTGCATGAACGAGCCGACGACGCGTCCGACGCGAGCGCCGGCGGGACCGAGGGACCGTCCGCTCGCGTCGGCGGCGTCGAACAGCGGCGGTGCCGTGCCGGGCTCGATGAGGCGGGCGTAGTGGAACTCGTGCCCGCGATAGGTGGTGCCGGCAAGGCCTAGAAAGCTCGTGTCGACGACGCGCAGCCGCCGGTAGCCAAGGTGAAGACGCGGCGAGGCGAAGCTGGTTACGGTCGGCAGGAGATCGACCATCGGATGGGCATGGCCGTCGGCGTCCACCAGGGTTTTGCCGAGCACCATGAAGCCGCCGCACTCGCCGTAGACCACGGCGCCGCGTTGGGCGGCGGCGCGAACGCCTTCGAGGAAGGTGCGCGCGGTCGCCAAGCGGCCCGCATGGAGTTCCGGATAGCCACCGGGCAGGACGACCGCGTCGGCATCGAGGGCCGGTGCTTCGTCGGCGAGGGGCGAGAAGGGGTGCAGCGACGCGCCGGCATCACGCCAGCCGTCAAGGATGGCAGCATAGGCGAATGCGAAGGCGATGTCTTGGGCGACCGCTATGCGTTGGCCGGGCGGGGGGAGGAGCGGTCCCGCGTTGCCGAACGCGGCGAGCGAGAGGGGCACAGCGAGCGCTTGCAGCCGATCGAGGTCAACATGCGTCGCAACCAGGTCGGCCGCCTGATCGAGCAGCGTCTCGAGATGGCGCTCGCCGGCCTGAACCAATCCGAGGTGGCGCGAAGGCACAACGAGCGCGTCGTCCTTAGGCAATGCGCCGAGACGCAGCCCCGGCAGGCTCGAATCCAGCGCCTCGGCCAGCATCTGCGCGTGGCGTGAGCCGCCGGTCCGATTGCAGATGATTCCTTTGACCGCAACGTCGCGGCGATGCTCGACGAAGCCGCGGGCAACCGCCGCCACCGACTGGCCCATCCCCTTCGCGTCGATGACGAGCACCGCGGGCAGGCCGAGGATCGAGGCGACGTCGGCCGTCGATCCACTACCGTTCGGCGCGCCGTCGAACAGCCCCATCACACCTTCGCCGATCAGGAGGTCGCAGTTCCGAGCCGCGCCCTCGGCCAGATGCACGAGCGTCGGCAGGCGCATCGCCCAGCTGTCCAGGTTGGGGCAGCTCGCCGCGCCCGCGGCGCGATGAAAGGCCGGATCGATGTAATCCGGCCCGCCCTTGAAGCCGCCGACGCGCAAGCCGCGGCGCACGAACGCGCGTATCAGGCCGAGCGTGACCATCGTCTTGCCGGCGTTGGACTGCGGTGCGGCGATGATCAGGCCAGGCGCATCCACCCCTGCATCGTCCCCTTGGCTGTCTTCGGGTTCCAGCGCTGGACCGCTTGAACCGCGACCGCGGCCGATCGACAAGCGATCAATGGGCGCGATCGATGCGACAGGCGACGACCATCGGCAAGCGCGGAGCGCCGTGGTCCTGGTGCTCGGTGGGACCACCGAAGCGGCGACGCTGGCGGCACGCCTGGCGCGCGCGTCCGCATGGTCGGTCCGGCTGGCGCTCGCCGGGAGGACGGCAACCCCGCGTAGCGGCGGCGCGGAGTTGGTGATCGGCGGCTTCGGCGGAGCGGCCGGCCTGCGGCGCCACCTGGAGGCCGAGTGGATCGCCGCGTTGATCGACGCGACCCACCCCTTCGCTGTTCGCATGGCGCGCAACGCCCGCCGCGCGGCGTTGGTCGCCGGCGTTCCACGCCTCAAGCTCGAACGGCCGCCCTGGCGCGCAACCGCGCACGACCGTTGGCACCACGTGCTCGACCTCGATCAGGCGTCGCGCGTCGCCGCGACGCTAGGCCGCAGGCCTTTCGTAAGCCTGGGCGCCGCAGGCGGCGTCGCGTTCGACGCTCGTCTGTTCGAGCGCGTGTATCTGCGGACGATCGAACGACCGGTCGGTGTCGCCCCGAATGTGGCGGTGATGCGCGCGCGCGGGCCGTTCGAAGCAGCAGCAGAGCAGAAGCTTTTCCTGCAGCTTGGCGTCGATGTTCTGGTCAGCCGCAACGCCGGTGGCGCCGCCACCAGGGGCAAGCTGATCGCGGCACGGACACTCGGTTTGCCAGTCGTGATGGTCAGTCGTCCGGCAGCGCCGGTAGGCCCGATCGTTACGACCGTCGACGACGCGATCGATTGGCTCGATCAGCTCTCCCGTTCCCGACAGACGTGATCGTGGTCGGCGGCGTAGAGGCGGCTCTCGGCGAAGTCCTCGGGGCCGAGAACCGGACCGACGAGGATCAGCGCTGTGCGTGTGATCCCAGCCGCCTTCACCTGGGCGCGAATCGTGGCGAGTGTGCCTTCGAGGAACAGCTCATCCGGCCATCCGACGCGATAGGCGACGACGATCGGCCCGTCGTCGCCGTAGTGCGGGGTGAGCGTGCGTACGACCTGCGCCAGATTGTTGATGGACAGGTGGATTGCTAGCGTAGCGCCCGTCCGGGCGAAGGCGTCGAGCGTCTCGCCCGGGGGCATCGACGACGCGCGAACGGCGGTCCGGGTCAAGATCACCGACTGAGCAACGCCTGGCAGCGTCAGCTCGCGCTTCAGGGCGGCGGCAGCCGCGGCATAGGCTGGCACGCCCGGGACGACATCGTAGGCGATGCCTAGGGCATCGAGCCGCCGCATCTGCTCGGCGATCGCGCCGTAGAGCGACGGATCCCCCGAATGAACGCGCGCCACGTCCTGACCGCGATCCGCCGCCGCTTTGATGTGGGTGATGATCTGGTCCAGGTGCAGCGACCCGGTATCGATGACAAGCGCGTCGCCCCGGGCCTCGGCAAGCAGCTCGCGAGGGACGAGTGAGCCGGCATAGAGGATCACCGGACACCGCCGGATCAGACGCATACCACGAACGGTGACGAGGTCGGGCGCGCCAGGTCCGGCGCCGATGAAGTGGACGGTCATGCGGAACCATAGCCTCGAGGCGTGAAGGCGAACCGTCGCCCGTATGCATCAGTCCAGATACGGCTAAGGCTGCTGCCGACGAGCACGATCGTGAGCATGTCGACGTTTGCGGTGGCCAGTTCGTCGAGCCGCAGGATCGTCGTCGTTTCGTCGGAACGCCCGACGTTGCGGCCGACAACGCATGGTGTGTCCGCCGGTCGATGCGCTCGGAGGATGGTCAGCGCTTTGCCGAAGCCCTCGCGGCGCGCGCGCGAGACGGGATTGTAGAGCGCCGTGACGAAATCGCCGCGCGCCGCGGCGTCGAGCCGGGCGGCGATGACCGGCCAAGGTGTGAGCAGATCCGACAGCGAGACCGCGCAGAAGTCGTGGCCAAGCAGGGCGCCGGTTCGGGCCGCGGCCACATGCATGGCACTCACGCCCGGCAGGACCTCGATTGGGACGGTTTGGAACGCCGGGTCGCCGGCGGCAAGCTCGTGAACAAGCGCGGCCATCGCATAAACGCCGACATCGCCCGAGCCGACGAGGCCGACGTCGGCGCCGGCGACTGCCAGCGCAAGGGCGGCGCGGCAGCGTTCGGCCTCGGCGCCGAGCGGGAAGGCGTGCCGCCGGCCGCGGACGGCAGGCTCGACCAGGTCGAGGTACGGGCCGTAGCCGACCAGGTCGGTGCATCGCCGCAGCGCCGCATCGACCGCACGGGTCCGCCCCATCCGCTCGCCGGGCCCGAGGCTCAACAAGGCAAGGCTGCCGGCGGCACGTCCGACGCTCTCCGGGTCGAGCGGCGCGGTCGCTTGGGCGACTGCAACGGTCGCTCGCGCGCCCTTCACTTTCGGCACGACGAGATCGCCGTCACCGCCGACCGCAGCAAGCGCCGCCGCTTCTGCGACGCCGTGGCAGCCGACCTCGCGGAAAACGACCTCTGAGGGCGTCGCGAGCCTAGGCGTCTCCCACTCCAGCGTGGTGGCGTCGAACACCCGCAGCGGCACACGAAGATGCTCGGCGATGGCCCGCACCGCCGGCTCCCCGGCTTTGAGGTCGATCGAGGCGATGAGCGCGACGGCTTCCGTGGCGAGATCGTGCTCGGCCAGGGTGACGTCGACCAGTGTCCTGAGGTCGGCGGCTGGAAGGCCACGTTCACAACCGACGCCGACTGCGAGAACCCTGGGCACGAGCGCGGCGTTCGAGCTGCGCTTGCGCCGCGTCGTTACCGTCACGTCGGCCTCGGCGCCGGTGGTTCTCACGGTGCCGAGCCAGGCGATGTCGAACCCGCCGTCGTCGACGACGATGCGCCGGCCGTCCCTGAGCTTGGCGAGCGCCGGTCGCAGGTCGCTGGCGGCCGCTAGGGTCCAGCCAGGTGGCGGGTCGTCCAGGGCGACGCCGGGACCAAGATCGCTCGCCGTCGTGATGGCCGCGTGGCTCCCGAGCGTTGCCGCCAGCCGCGCCGCCAAGCGGTTGGCGCCGCGATGACCGCCGAGGAGCGGCACGACGCTCGAGGCATCGGCGGCCACGGCGACTACCGGTGGCTCGACGCGTTTGTCGGCGAGCAGCGGCGCGAGGGCGCGCACGATGATACCGGTGGCGCACAAGGCGACGATCGGTATGCCGGCGGCAAAAAGCTCGCGGAGATGCGCGCCGACGTCGTCGAAGCGTTCGTCGATGTCCGGTGCCGCCAACCGTCCATGCAGCGTCGCGCCCTCAAGCGCGGTGACGGTGCGACGGGCGAGCGGCAGCGCGGCGGCGTCGAGAACGACGACCGCGGCATCAGGCAACATCGGCCGGGGCGAGGCCACGGGTGAGCACGAGCGAGAAGTAGGGCGCGCGAGGCTCGGGCCAGTCGGCGAGCGCGAGGCGTCGCTCGGCGGTGCCGCCGAGCTCGACCACGAGACGGGCGTCGGCGAGCAGGCCGAGCTGCTGGAGCAGGTCGCGGACCTCCGGCAGGTGTCGCCCGACCTTGATCACGGCCGCGCTGGCCAACGTTGCGAGGCAGGCGTGAAGTCGTGCGGCGCCCATCGTCGCCGGCAGCACGCCGAACCCTTCGGTGGTCACGGCCAGTGGGCGAAGGTCGGCGGCAGCGGCGGCGATCGGCGAGGGGATGCCCGGCACGACCTCCACCGTCGTCGGCTCGGCAAGGTGTCGCAACAGATGGACGAAGGTCCCGAAGAGCAGCGGATCGCCTTCGCAGAGAACGGCTACGGTCGCGCCGGCGGCCAGCTCCGCCCCGACGATGTCGGCGAGGCGCCGATAGCTCCGGGCGGTCGCGTCGGGATCGGGTCCCATGGTCAGCGCCACCGTCCGCTGTCGGGTCAACGGCGGGACATGCGCTTCGGTGATGCCGGCGGCGCGCGAGGGGCGGTCGCCGGCAGCAACGGCAACGATGACGTCGGCCTCGCCGAGGCGGCGGACGGCCTTGAGCGTCAGTAGCTCGGGATCGCCGGGTCCGACGCCGATGCCGACGAGCCGGCCGCTCATGGTTTGCGCGCCGCTAGCTGCAGGACGGCGAGGCTCGGCCGCCACGTGCTCTTGCCGCCGAGCGGTGCGTGGTCCTCTCGGTGAAAGCGGGTCAGCGATGCACCGTAGGTGTCGGCCAGCTCCTGCAGCACGGCCTGACCTTCAACACTGACGGCCTGGGCGACGAGGCGTCCGCCTTTGGTGAGCCGTGCCCAAGCGCCGTCGACGACCTCACGGTCATGACAGCCACCGCCGATGAAGACGACGTCCGGGTCGTCCAGCTCGCCATAGACGTCGGGAGCGTCCGCAATCACCACCTGGACCTCGGGTGTGCCAAGTCGATCCGCGTTCTTCTGCAGCAGCGCCGCCCGGTCGAAGTCGCTCTCGATGGCAGTAACGCGGCCCTCGCCTGCCGCGCGCAGCCAGGTGATGGCAACGCCGCCGCAGCCGGCGCCCACGTCCCAAAGGTGCTGGCCGGGTAGCGGGTTGAGGGCGTAGAGCGCGTGCATGCGAGCCTGCGCCTTGCTCAGCTTGCCGTCATGAGCAAATGCGTCGTCATCGAGGGCGAAGCCGGCGATCAGGGGCTTGCCGGGTTCGGCGATACATTCGACGGCGACGGTGTCGAGCTCCGTGACGGTCGGATCGCTCCAATCGGCCGCCGGGCCCTCGGCCAGAATCTCATCCTCGGCGCCCAAGCGCGATAGGCGCCAAACCCGGCTTGCGCCCCATCCGCTGTCGCGCAACGCCTGCGCGATCGCGAACGCCGACGTCTTGGCGTCGGTGAGGAGGAGCAGGCGTCGCCCCGGCGTCAGCTCGCGCCGAAGTCGGCTGAGCGGACGCGCGTGAAGGCTCAGGCAAATGACCTGATCGCGCGACCAGCCGAGGCGGGCGCAGGCCAAGGCGAAGGCGCTCGGGTGAGGGTGCACGAAAACGCGCTCTTGGCCGTAGCGGTCGATCAGCCGGCGCGCCACGCCGTGGTCGAGTGGGTCGCCGGAGGAGAGGATGACGACACGCTGATCGAGGTGCTTGTCGATCTCAATGAACGTTGCCTCGAGCGGGCGCTGCCAGGCGATCTTGCCGGCCGGATGGGCCTCGACGAAACCGAGGTGGCGGGTACCCCCGACAATGATGTCGGCGGCATCGAGAAGGGCTTGTACGTCTGGCGTCAGGCCGTTGGTGCCGTCGGCGCCGATCCCAATCACGTCGATGCTCATGCCGGGTGTCTTCCAGCTAAGGCGTTGACGGCGGCGGCCGCGAGCGCGCTGCCGCCGCGACGGCCGCGAAGCGTGAGAAACGGAAACGGCGACCGTTCGATCAATGCGTGCTTGCTTTCGGCCGCCCCGACGAAGCCGACGGGCAGGGCGATCACGGCGGCCGGTTCGACGCCGTCCGCTAGCGCGAGCTCCAAGAGACGGAACAGCGCCGTCGGCGCGTTGCCAATCGCAACCACAGCCCGGTTCAACCGATCCTTGACCGTTTCCAGAGCAGCCGCAGCACGCGTGTCGCCTTCAGCTGCCGAGGCGAGGTGGTCGAGGGAGCAAACCACATCATTCGTTGCGGGCAGTCGCTCGCGGATGATGCCGTGGGCGACCATCCGGCTATCGCAGACTACAGCCGCTCCAGTCGTGAGAGCCGCCGTCGCTGCCGGCACGAAGTCGGGGGACGCGACGACGTCGGTAACGAGGTCCGTCATCCCGCAGGCGTGGATCATCCGCCGGATCACCGGCTTCAGTGTCGCGTCGGTGTTGCGCCAATCGGTCTCTCGCTCGATCAGCTCGAACGAGCGCGCGTAGATCGCCTCGGGGTCCCGGAGGTAAGCGAAGGTTTCTGGCGGCGGTGCGCGCAAGCGGGCGTGTCCAGAAGAGCGTTGTCACGGCGGCGACGCGGCGACCCGCGCCTTTCGATTGGTAGTTGTCGCGCGTAGCAATGCGGAGACGTGCCGGCAATGCCGCACGATGTCCACCTGGGAGACCGGCCTTGCTCGTGGCGCCTGCGGAGCCGTTGCTGGCCGCGCTCGTGCTGGCGCTCGCCGTCGACGCGTTGCTCGGGGAGCCGGCCAGGCTCTACCGGCGCGTGCCGCATCCCGTCGCGGTTCTCGGCAGCCTGATCACGGCCCTCGAGCGGCGCC
Organism: uncultured Geminicoccaceae bacterium; assembly: GCA_964445185.1. Classification (GTDB taxonomy): domain Bacteria; phylum Pseudomonadota; class Alphaproteobacteria; order Geminicoccales; family Geminicoccaceae; genus JAAAPF01. The sequence continues at coordinate 5,955 of CAYUKE010000007.1, read as the reverse complement.
TCTGGCAAGAGGGGCAACCGCAACCCCGACGCCGCGACGCCGGCCGGGTTCTGGTCGTCCTACTTCTGGCCGTCGCCACCGCCGTCGGCCTAGCGGCGACGTGGCTGCTGCACCAGGGCTTGGCGGGTTGGGTTGCCACCGGCCTGCTGGCGAGCGCGTTGCTAGCCCAGCGTAGCCTCACGGATCACGTGCTCGCCGTCGCGCGCGGTCTGGAAACCGACCTCCACAAGGGGCGAGCGGCGGTGGCGCTTATCGTCGGACGCGACCCGGAAGCACTCGACGCTCCGGGGGTTGCCCGCGCGGCAATCGAATCCGCTGCGGAGAACGCGTCGGACGGTGTCTATGCGCCGGTCGTCTGGTGGCTCCTGCTCGGCCCGATCGGCCTGGTCGGCTACAAGACGGTCAACACGCTCGACAGCATGGTCGGCTACCGCTCCGAGCGGTATCAGGATTTCGGCCGGGCCGCGGCGCTGCTCGACGATCGCGTGAACTGGCTTCCCGCGCGGCTGACAGCGGCGCTGATTCTGGCGGCAGCACCCGGTCGTGTGCGCTGGAGCGACATCGTCGCCAACGCGCCCAAGCACCGGTCACCGAACGCCGGCTGGCCGGAGGCGGCGATGGCGCTAGCGCTCGATGCCCGCCTCGCCGGTCCCCGCGTCTACGCGCACGGCACGGTTGATGACGCCTGGATCGGTCACGGCCGGAGCGATCTCGACGCGGCAGACATCCGTCGGGCGGTCACGCTCCTCTGGCGGGTTTGGGCCTTGGCGACGAGCCTGGCGGCGCTCGCCCTGCTCGTCGTCATCGCCTAACCGGGAGATCCTATTCGAGGCCGACGCAGTTCGCGTAGTAGGTCACGGTGCCAGGCCAATCGGAGAAGATGCCGATCACGCCGACCTGCTGGGCCAGCACGTCGAGCACCGGCATCATGTCGCCGTCGCCGCTGATCGCCTTCTCGATCGACTGGTAGTACCAGCCACCACCCTCGGCGAGGGGGCCGGAGCGCTCGAACGACCAGGTGATGATCTGAAGGCCGGCGGCCCTGGCCTCGTCGGCGTAGGCCGAGGGGACGATTGCGCCGTCGGCGTCGACGGTCATCAGCATCCACATCGGTGGGGCCACGATCTGCACGCCCATGTCGGCCAGCTCCTGCATGGTCGGCGTGAAGGTCGCCGGATCCAGCGGATCGAAGCCGTCGACGGTGTCGTAGCGGTCGTCGAGGTAGACGGCCTGCTGGCCAAACTCAGGCTCGTTCTCGATCCAGTACCGGACGTCGTCGAGGTTGAACGACTGCAGCCACACCTGGTCCGGCGCGACGCCCGCTTCCTTGTACTCGTCGACGAGCTGTTGGGCGTAGGCCGCCTGCGTGTAGTCACCCTCATAGGGCATGTCGACGCTCGCGCTCTTCAGCTCCGGCGTGAACTTGAGGCCGTGCTCGAGCGTCAGCTGGACGTACTCGGCGTGGGTCAGCACGTCACCCTGGGAGGCGTAGAGATCTGTCCGCCAGCCGGCCGTGCCACCGAGGTACTCTTCGACCGTCGTCGCGGTCGGGTCGGAGGCGTCCATCTTGCCGGTGAGCTGCCGGTACTCGTCGAGCGTGATATCGCTCGTGCAGCAGAGCGCCGAAGCCTCGCTGGTTGCCGTCGCCGGCGTGAAGGGCTCGGTGCACTTCGCGGCGAGTTCCGGGATGGCGAGGATATCGGTTGTCGTGTGCAGATCGCATTGGGAGTGGCGGCAGACCAGCTCGCGGTCGGCCGTGAACGTGACGTCACACTCTTGGATGCCCGCGCCCATCACCGCCGCCGCCGTGTAGGACTGGCGGGTGTGTTCCGGAAACATCAACGGCGCGCCGCGATGGGCGATCGAGAAGTCGCTCTTCTGGAACGGCCCGGCGGCACAGCCTAGAAGCTGCTCCTTGAGCGGTCCGTCCGCCATCTCCTGCACCAGGAACAGCGGCCGCGGTCCGACCTGAACGGCGACGTCGGCGGCGAACGCCGTGCTGTCGACCGCGACGGCGGCGACGCCGAGCAGGGCGACGCGACCGGCCAGCGTCGCCTTGGATCCTTGCGAGCGGCTCATCTCTGTTCTCCCGAGCTTCCAGTTGCTCGGCGCCTAGCTGCGCCCCTTTTGTGTCAGTTTGACGACACCTCGGGTCACCATTTGGCATCACGGGCGCACCGCCGCGCCGGCGGCCCCGAGCCGCGGCATGGCCCGCCCGCACTGCCGCCTTACGGACCTTCGCTGGCGGACACCCCTTGGTCAACGTGACGCCCAGCACATTCGAGCTGGCGGATAGGTGCTTGGCTCCGCCGCTCGCGAAGCGAGCTTTGCTGGGCGAGCGTGCGGACATGCTGTCGGATTACGTGCAAGCGTTAGCGGATGCGTTGCGTGGTGAGGACAACGCGCGTAGCGAGACATGTCAGGCACGCCACACTCAGGAGCGGGCCGATACGGCGCTCACGACCTTGCCCGTGTGCTTCGCGCTACCGGGCATCGGTGTCGCCCGGCGGAGGGAGGAGATGCGCCTCGATCTGCGCGCATGGCTCGAGGACCTCGGCGTCGGCCAGTATGTCGACGCGTTTGCTGAGAACGATGTCACGCCCGATCTTCTCGCGTCGCTCACCGCCGAGGATCTGCGGGAAATCGGGGTCGAAAAGGTCGGCCATCGCCGCCGGCTGCTGAATGCCATCGCGGCGCTCAGCGAGCAGCCCGAGGAGCCCGCGACGGACGCCTTGCCGGGCCAACCGGAGCGCCGCCAGCTGACCATCCTCGTCGCCGACATCGTTGGCTCGACGGCACTCGCGACCAAGCTTGATCCGGAGGACATGCGGGCGCTGGTCGCCCGCTTTCAGCAAAGCTGCGCCGATGCCGTTCGTGATTTTGGCGGCTATGTGGGCCCGTTCCTCGGCGACGCGGTGATGGCGTATTTCGGGTTCCCGCGGACGCTCGAGAACGACGTCGAATCCGCCCTCAGGGCCGGGCTCGCCATCATCGACCGGATGCGACGCGGGCTGGCCAACGACCTCCCGCAGGTGCGCGTTGCGGTGGCGACCGGCGTCGTCGTCGTCGGCCGTCTCAACGACGACGGCACGCTCGACGAGAACACCGTTATCGGCGACACGCCGAACCTCGCCTTCCGGCTCCAAGGGATGGCCGAGCCCGACACGCTGGTCTGCGGGGCGACGACGCGCGAGCTCGCCGCCGACCTGTTCTGCTTCGCGCCTCTGGGGTTCTTCGAGGCGAAGGGTTTCGACGATCCGGTCGAGCTCTTCCGCGTCGAGGGCGAGAGCGCACTCGTGAGCCGCTTCGTCGCCACGCGCACCCACACGATCGCCAAGCTCATCGGCCGCTCGGAGGAGTTCGCGCTTCTGCGCGAGCGCTGGACGACCGCCGCGCGCGGCGAGGGGCAGGCCGTTGTCGTCAGCGGTGCCTCCGGGATCGGGAAATCGCGTCTCGTGCGCAGCCTTATCGACGACGTGAAGCTCGCCGGCGACCGCGCCGCCGTCTTCCAGTGCTCGCCCTTGTTCACCGAGAGTCCGCTCTATCCTGTCGTTCGCTATCTTGAGGCGACGGCCGAGGTCGCGCACGACGATGAGCCGAGCGAGCGTATCGACAAGCTGCGACGGCTGTTGATCGAGCGCGGCAACGATCCGGAGCTTGTCGACGATCTCGCCCCGCTGCTCGTCGATCCGAGCCGTCTCGCCCGGCAGATGGCGCCTGACCAGGCTCGAACCGAGAGCTTGCGCGCGCTCGTTCGACTGGTTCTCGAGAGTGCGCGGCGGCAGCCGCTCCTTTTGGTGCTTGAGGACGTCCATTGGAGCGATCCGTCGACGCTCGAGCTGGCTCAGCAGCTGCTGGCGGCCTTTCATGATTACCCGCTGATGGTCGCGATCACGGCGCGTCCGTCGACGGACCTGGGCTGGACCCGCTTCGCCGATCCGCTGATGCTGCACCTCAACAAGCTCAACCGGACGCAATCGGCGGAATTCCTGCAGGAGATCTTCGAGGACCGGGCGATCTCCATCCCGGTCGCGCGGCGTATCATCGATCGCACCGACGGCGTCCCGCTGTTCATCGAGGAGGTGTGCCGCGCGCTGCTCGAGAGTGGCGCGCTGCGTCCTGACGCCAATGCTCGGCTCGATCCCGACGCGGTCCTCGCACGGGTCCCGAAGACCCTCTACGACACGCTGTTGACCCGCCTCGATCGCGATCCGCGGGCCAAGGTGGTGGCGCAGGTGGCAGCCGTCATCGGTCGCGAGTTCCGGATCGAGCTGCTGCGCGCGCTCTACCCGGGCGCCGCGGCCGAGCTAGAGGCTGGCCTACGACACCTGCTCGCGGCCGATTTGGTCCACCCGGTCATCGACAACACGCCGGGTCTGCTCGCCTTCAAGCACGGCTTGATGCATCAGGCCGCCTACGAGACCCTGCTCCTCGCGCGCCGCCAGGAACTGCACCGGCGGATCGTCGACTTGGCGCCGAGCATCCTGCCCCAGCTGGTGCGCGTCCGGCCGGAGCTGATGGCCCGGCACCTCAGCCTCGCTGGTGAGCATCGGCGCGCGGCAGCGCAATGGCTGCTTGCCGGTCGTCACGCGCTGAGCCGCGGTGCCTATCAGGAGGCGACGCAGCATTTGCATGCGGGCCTGGATGCGGTGGAAGGCCTGGTTGCGGGCAACGATCGCGATGCGCTGGAGCTGGCGCTGCAGCTCGCGCTCGCGCAGGCGCTGCGCTCGGCGCGGTTCACCGGCGGCGCGGAGGCGCTCCAAGCGTGCCGGCGTGGTCGGCGACTGGCGGAACGCCTGGGCCGCGGCCAGGACCGGTTGATGGCGCTCCGGCTCGAATTCGGCATTCTGTTCAACCGGCCGGAGATTGACGCGGCGGCGCTCGTCGCCCGGGCGTTCACCGAGGCGGAGGGCGTCGCCCGCCTCCCCGAGGCCGCCGCGCTTGGTCACCAGGCGACGGGCAAGGTGCACTTCTTCAAGGGAGAGTTCGCCCAAGCTGCGGCGTCGTTCGCAGCGGCACTGGCCGACCGCGACGCGCTGCCCACCAGCGATCTCTTGACCCACTACCAATACCCGGTCTCCGCCATGGTCTACTGGGCCTTCACTGCGCTGCTTCAGGGGCGCACGGCCGAGGCCGACCGGCTTGCCGCGGAGTCCCTGGAGATCGCTCGGACAAGCTCGCCGTTCACCTATTCGCTGACGCTGGCGAACCTGCTGCTGATCGACCTAGCGCGCGGCGGGGCGCATGAGCGGGAGTCGCTCCGCGCGCTCGCCGACATGGCCGCTGCCCGAAACGCCCCGTTCTGGGTCGACCTGGTCGCCTATCACGAGGGCTGGGATGACGTCCGCGCGCGGCGCGACGTGGCCTCGGGTCTCCGGCGCATGCGCGATGCGCTCGGGACATTTTGCCAGAACGCGGTCGAGATCGAGATCCCGTTCTACGAGGCGGTGCTGGCCGCGGCTCTGCTCGACGAGGGCGAGCTCGACGAGAGCGGCGCGCTGCTCGACGACGCGAAGGCGCGCATCGATCGGACCCATGAGCGCTGGGCGCTCGTGGAGGTCCTGCGTTTGCGCATCCTCCACCGCGCCCGATCGGGCGACACGTCTGGCCTCGACGAGCTCGTCGGCGAAGCGCGCGCCGTTGCCGACGCGCAAGGGGCGGTCTGGTGGCGCGGCAAGCTGGAGGAAACGGTCGCCGAAATCGGCCTCCGCCCGCTCGACGTCGCCACGGCTGACGGCGGTCACGGCTGAGCTAGCCCATCGAGCGCGAACGGGCGTTGCTCACCGTCCGATGCCGACGATAGCAAGGCGACCGGCAGCCTGGCCGGTCGACCGCGCGGGCGTGGTCGGCCACGTCGAGAGCTTTCCAAGTTGCTCCGAGGGAAAGCCTCGACGCGCGGCTCCTTGCCTCGTCGCTTCCAGTGGCTCGCATGGACGCGCCACCGCATGCGCGCGC
>CAYUKE010000006.1:0-26008 GCA_964445185.1 uncultured Geminicoccaceae bacterium | reverse complement strand
TCTCGCCGGACGACTTCAATCCCGAGAAGATCCAGATCGACGAAGACTCGGGCGTCTTCGACTTCGACTTCCCGAGCGTCGACACGGGCGCGTTGCTCGGCGACGTGACCGGCGTGATTGGCTACAGCTTCGGCAACTTCGAGATCATCCCGACCGAGGACTTCACCGGCAACATCGTGGCGAGCGACCTCGCGCCGTTGGGCGCCGGGCCGAACGGATCGAGCGACCTCTCGATCGCCAGCTACAACGTCCTCAACCTCGATCCGAACGACGCCGACGGCGACATGGACGTCGCCAACGGTCGCTTCGAAGCGATCGCGGAGCACGTCGTCGACTATCTCGCGGCGCCGGCGATCGTCGCCCTGCAAGAGGTGCAGGACAACTCGGGCTCCGACGACGACGGTGTGGTCTCCGCCGACCTCACCCTGCAGACGCTCGCGGACGACATCACGGCTCTCGGCGGCCCCGACTACGCGTTCATCGACAACACCTTCATCACCGATGGGGCCAGTGGGGGTCAGCCGGGCGGCAACATCCGGACTGCGTTCCTCTACGACCCCGAGCAGGTGACGCTGGTGCCCGACTCGGTGCAGTCGATTGCAGCCGAAGGTCAGGCGACCGACGAGGAGAACCCGTTCTTCGACAGCCGCCTGCCGCTGGTCGCCACGTTCGACTACGAGGGCGAAGAGGTGACGGTGGTGAACAACCACTTCAGCTCGAAGGGCGGCAGCTCGCCGATCCTCGGCGTCCAGCAGCCGTTCGAGGCGCGGCAGGAGGAGGTCGTCGTCAACGGCAGCTTGGACGAGCGTAGAGACCAGGCCGGGGCTGTCGTCGAATTCGTTGATGACATTGTCGCCGACGAGCCGGACGCGAACGTCGTCGTGCTTGGCGATCTCAACGAGTTCGAGTTCGTCTCGCCGGTGCTCGCGCTCGGCGGGGACGGGTTCACCAACCTGACCGATACCCTGGCCGAGGACGAGCGCTACAGCTTCATCTTCCAAGGGAACTCGCAGTCGCTCGACCACATCATCGTCAGCGACAACCTGGCGGCTGAGGCCGAGTTCGCGGTCGCGCATCTCAACGTCGAGTTCGCCGAAACCGACGAGCGCGCGAGCGATCACGATCCGCTCCTGGCGTACCTAAACCTCGGCGGTGACGAGACGGTCGACTCGGTGCCGTTCATCGCCTGACGACGCGAGACCGACGGCGGGAGACCGCTCCCGCCGTCGGCCGCAACACTTGCCTCGGCGGCGGCACACGTGCACCTCGGGTTCGATCGATCCGGCTCGTGGGGAACAGTGTGGACGTCGAAACGGCCATTCGCGGTCGACGGTCGGTCCGGCGCTTTCGTCCGGCGTCCGTCGACCTCGTCGTTGTCAAGGATCTCCTGGACGTCGCTGCCCGAGCCCCGAGCGGCGCCAACATGCAGCCCTGGCGCGTTCACGTGGTCAGCGGCCGCGCCCGCGATCGGGTTGGCGCGGCGGTCCGCGCCGCGGCCCAGGCTGGCGCCGAGAACCCAGACTATCGATACTATCCGGATCCGTTCTTCGAGCCGTTCACGAGTAGGCGCCGCCGCCTCGGTTACGACCTCTACGCCCGCCTCGGCGTCGACCGCGCCGATGTTTCGGCGCGCGAGGCGCAGCGGCTCGAGAACTTCGCGTTCTTCGGCGCGCCGGTGGGCCTGTTCGTCACGGTCGATCGCCGGCTCAATCCCGGCAGCTGGCTCGACTGCGCATTCTTCATCCAAACGCTGATGCTGGCCGCGCGTGGGGTCGGCCTCGAGAGCTGTGCGCAGGCGTCGTGGGTACCGTACGCCGACGTGGTGCGCGCGAGCCTCGGCATCGACGCGGGTGAGGTCCTTCTCTGCGGCATCGCGCTCGGCTATCCCGACGAGACGGCACCGGAGAACCGGCTCGAGACTGAGCGCGCGGCGGTGGCCGACTTCACCACTTGGCACGAGGCGTGAGCACGCCCGCGCCGTCCCGAGGAGCCGGCGACGTGACGGATGGAGCTTCCCTGCGGTCCGATGCGGCAATGGCGGAGCTGACCGCCCGGATGCTGCTCGAAGTTCGGGCCATCGAGTTCCGCCCGGAGCAACCGTTCACCTTCTCCTCCGGCTGGGCCAGCCCTGTCTACATCGATTGTCGAGCGCTGATCGCGTTTCCACGCTTGCGACGCGTGCTGACAGGCTTCGCCGCTGCCAAGATCCAGCGGCACGTCGGGTTCGAGGCGATCGACGTGGTCGCCGGAGGCGAGACGGCGGGCATTCCCTTCGCGGCGTGGATCGCGGAGGCGCTGATGCTGCCCATGGCCTACGTTCGCAAGAAGGTGCCGAGCGGTGGCAGTGCCGTGCCGATCGAGGGTGCTATGGGACCCGGTGCGCGGACCCTCCTGGTCGAGGATCTGACGACGGACGGGCGCTCGAAGCTGACCTTCGCCGAGTCGCTGCGGGAGGCTGGCGCCACGGTCGACCACACGTTCGTCGTCTTCTTCTACGACATCTTTCCCGGCGCCCGCCGGCGCTTGGCCGACGCCGGTCTAAGCCTGCACTATCTCACAACCTGGCGGGATGTGCTCGCGGTTGCCCGCGCGGATGGCGGCTTTGATGCGGGCCGCCTCGCGGAGGTCGAGGCGTTTCTCGATGATCCCGTCGGCTGGTCGGTGGCGCATGGTGGCGCCGGTGAGCAGCAGCCGGGCTGATCGGAGGAGCGGACGGAACGCGCAGCACCGGGCAGGACGAGGGTCGGCCGGTTGCATGGTGCGGGGGCTAGGGGACGAGCACGAGCGCGCCTGTGAGCTGCCCCGTGCGGAGGCGCTCCAAGGCGACGTTGGCCTGCTCGAGCGGCATGGTCTCCACGGTCGCGTGAACGCCGGCGCGCGGGGCTACTCGCAAGAACGCCTCGCCGTCGGCACGGGTCAGGTTGGCGACGGAGCGGACGCAGCGCTCGCCCCACAGAAGCTCGTAGGGAAAGCTCGGAATGGCGCTCATGTGAATGCCGCCGCAGACCACCGTTCCACCCTTGCGGACGACGCGGAGCGCTTGCGGCACCAGAGCGCCAACTGGCGCAAAGATGATCGCGGCGTCGAGTTCGCTCGGCGGCGCGGCGGTGGCGTCACCCGCCCATTCGACACCGACGGCGCGGGCGAACGCCTGGGCGTCGTGATCACCGGGTCGCGTGAACGCGAAGATGCGACGTCCCTCGAAGCGGGCGACCTGCGCCGCGAGATGAGCCGCGGCGCCGAACCCGTAGAGCCCGAGCAGGGCAGCGTCGCCGGTCAGGCGAAGCGCCCGATAGCCGATCAAGCCGGCGCAGAGCCAAGGCGCGATCACCGCATCCGCGGGGCCTGCGGGCAAGGGAAACACGTAGCGGGCGTCGGCCACGCAGGTCTCGGCGTAGCCGCCGTCGCGCGTGTAGCCGGTGAAGCCCGGCCGATCACAGAGATTCTCCATGGCCCCGCGACAGTAGCGACAAGTGCGGCACGTTCGGCCCAACCAGGGGACGCCAACGCGATCGCCGACCGAGAAGCCGGCAACGCCCGCGCCCACGGCGGCGACCCGGCCCACAATCTCATGGCCTGGGACAATCGGCAGCTTCGCCTCGGTTAGCTCCCCGTCGACGATGTGCAGGTCGGTCCGGCAGACGCCACAGGCGGCGATGTCGACCGCGACGTCGCCGGGACCGGGCACGGGGCGAGGGAGCTGCACGAGGCGGAGCGGCTCGCCGGGCCGCTCCAGGACCATCGCGCGCATCGTCGAGGCCACCGTTGGCACCCCACTATCGACTGGAGTTGGTCCCGACGCCTCGTCGACCCTCGCCGCGCTCAGAAGGCCGCGATGTGCGTGTCGCGGACGGCGAGGTTGTTCTCGACGGCCCGAACCCCTGGGATCTCAGCGGCGGCGACCTCGAGCGCTTTACGCTCCGACAGCGTCGCGGCGAGACCCCAGAGCTGAACACGGCCATCGACAACCACGACGCTGACCGACCCAACCGAGCCGAACCCGGCAGAGCGGGCGGTTCGCTCGAAGCGGTCGCGGATCTCGAGGTCGTCGAGCTGCGGCGGTGGCGCCTCGCGCGGCGCCTCTGCGAGCGACCGGATGAGATCCTTGCGGGCGACGATTCCGACCACCCGGCCGTCGCGAAGGACCGGGAGGCGCTTAATGTGCCGCTCGTCCATGCGCTTGGCGACCTGATCCAGAGGCGTGTCCTCTGCGATCGTCTCCACGTCGGTGCTCATGACCTCTTCAGCGGTCCGCCCGTGCGCCTTCAAGAACGCCTCGGCGCGCGCGGCCGGGTCGGCGAAGAGGTCGAGCCACCAGGGCCGTCGGATCTCGGTTCCGGTTTCCGGTCGATGCAGCAGATCGGCCTCGCTGACCATGCCGACGAGCAACTCCTGCGCATCGACGACCGGCACGGCGCTGATCCGGTGGGTGATGAGCATCCGAACGATCTCGGCGACCGAGGTCTTGGGCGTGACCCTCTGGACCTTGCGGGTCATCACGTCGGCGGCCTTCATGGTTGGACCTCCTCATATTCGAAACGATTGATTATACGACTTTCGGCGAAGGCATGTCTTGATGCAGGTCAAGGCGACGAAGGCACCCGGGGGCTCCGGCCCGTGGTGCCTTCAGCTCGTCCACAGGACGAGCCCAACCCCGAGGCTGAGGAGAACCAGACCGACGACTTCATCGACACCCGCGCGCTCGCGAAACAGGCGTCGCGAGAGGATCAGCGCGAAGAGCAGCTCAACAAGCGCGAGCGTGCGCACGGCCGCCGCCTCCGCAAGCGCAAACGCGATGAACCAGCCGAGCGACGCGAGCGCGCCCATGAGCCCGGCGGTGAGCGATGGACGCCAAGCGCTGGCGACGCTCGCCAAGGTGCGGCGGTCGGCCGCCAGCAGCCACAGCGCCAGCAGGGATGCCTGCAGGGCCAACGCCACGACGAGCGCCACGATCGCCACGAGCGCGTTGCCTTCGCCGCCCGACGCGAGGATGCCGCCGCGATAGGCGACGGCGGCGACCGCAAACAGCGCGCCGGCGCCGATCCCGAGCGCTGCCGCTTCGAGCGGTCGATCGCCCAGAGGCGTCGAGGCTGGAGGCCAGCTCAGAACCACGACGCCGAGTGTCGCCGTCAGTACCGCCGTGGCGAGTAGTGGCGACGGCACCTCGCCGAGCACCGCCACGGCGACGAGGAGAACTTGGACCGGTTCGGTCTTGGTGTAGGCGGTGACGACCACGAACGAGCGTCGGCGCATCGCCGCGAGCATGAGCGCCGTCGCCGCGATCTGTGCGGCTGCGCCGATAGCGATCCAGCCGAGACCCGAGGCGGTGGGTAGCGGTGGTGCCTGCCCGGTGAGGGCACAAGCGGCCGCAAGGAACAGCACGGCGAAGGGGAGCCCAAACAGGAACCGAACGTATGTAGCGCCGACGATCCCGACCTCGTCGACGAGGCTCCTCTGCAGCGCGTTGCGCAGCGTTTGGCAGAGCGCAGCACCGACCGTTGCGACGATCCAGACGCTGCCGTCCATCACCGATGCCACCGATGCGACCGGCCACCGGTCGCGGCTGGCGACGCCGGATCACACGGCGGTGAGCCCTTCACCGGGCGGTAACCGGCGGCTGCACGTAGCGCTCCAAGCGCCGTCGCCAACACGCTGCAAGGGCCATCGCGATGCCCGTCCATCGCACCGCTACCGACCGCGCACCTTTCCCGCGCCAGTGCGCGCGGCCACTGGGGATCGTGGATCATTGTGGCTGCGATCGCCTGGTGGAGGCGGGAACGGACGCGGCCCGCATCTATCACCGCCTAGGGCAGCGCCAGGCCGTGCGGCGCGCCGACGGGCAGGGCGAGCGTCCTCCAATCGCCCCGCACTCGGGTGCGACCGATGACGATCGCGGCCACGCGTGGCGCACCGGGCCGGGCGATCAGGACCGGCGCGCCCGACCCGCCGTCCTCGACCGCGCAATCGATCTGCCAGAGGCGGCCGACCGCCGCGACCTTGGCGCAGCCCCGGTCGATCTCGACCAGGTGCGGCCTTCGCCGGCTGTAGTGGACGACATCGAGCGCGCCGTCGCCGTCGCTGTCGGCCAGAATCTCGAGGGTCGACGCGGCCACGGGGTCCGCAAACTCCAAAATGGCCACGTCGCGCTCAAGCCCGGCCATCATCCGTCGTTGGGACCAGTCGTAGCCGACGGCGACGTGAACCGCCGTGGGTTGCGCGTGGGCCTCGAAGTCTCCTCGATCCCAGCCGGCGACGAAGTGGATCGAGTCAAGCGGCACCGGCTCGCCCGTCCGTGGATGGAACAGGCAATGCGCCGCGGTGACGACGCGGTCGGGCCGGATCAGCGTGCCGGTGCAGAAGGCGAGCCCTTGCACATTGACCCTGCCGACTGCGGTCAGGGTCGTCGCCGGCGCCTCGGCGGTCACGGCCACGGCCACGGCCGCCGCGGCAGCGATGGTGTCAACTTTCCGTGCGCGCGTGGCGCTCATCACGACCGCGGACCACGTGCGCGCTACCAACCGATGGAGACGATCTATGCGACGATTGGTGCTAGCAGGTCTCGTCGTGCTCACCACGGCAGGCTTCAGCTGGTTTGAACGATGGGCCGCACCGGATGCGCGTCTCATCGACGAGCATTGGCACGAACACGATCCGGCTTCCAGCGGCCGCTTGGACCACACGGCTTGGGCGACGTTCCTCGACCGGCACGTAGCGCCCGACGACGCCGGCGTGAACCGCGTGCGCTACGCCGGCATCTCGGCTGCCGACCGTGTCGCCCTCGACGCCTATGTTGCCGAGCTCGCGGCGACCGAAGTGACCGGCCTGCCCAAGGCGGAGCAGCTCGCACTGTGGCTCAACCTATACAATGCGCTGACCGTCCAGGCGGTGCTCGACGCCTATCCGGTCGACAGCATTCGCGAGATCGACGACGTGTGGACCGTCGATCGGGTCACGGTCGAGGGGCGCGCTCTGTCGCTCGACGACATCGAGCACGGTATTGTGCGGCCGATCTTCGCGGAGCCGCGCATCCACTATGCGGTGAACTGCGCCGCGATCGGTTGTCCCAACCTGGCGCTTGAGCCCTTTGCCGGCGGGTCGCTCGAGGCGCAGCTTGACGCCGCGGCGCGGACGTATGTCAACGATCCGCGCGGCGTCAGCGTCAGCACCGGTGGCGATGTCACGGCATCGAGCATCTATAACTGGTTCCGCGACGACTTCGGCGACGACGAAGCCGCCGTCCTCGACCACCTTCGGCGCTATGCGGAGCCGAGCCTGCGTGCGCGGCTGGAGGGCCTCGGCGACATCGACGCGTTCGCCTACGACTGGGGCCTCAACGACGCCGGCTGAGCAAGCGGCAATCGCGCCGTGGGCGTCGTCACGGACGGGCGCCCGCGGCGGCGTCGCCGAAGGTGACGGTCCGCCGGAGCTCGAACAGGCCCCGGTCCTGCATTCTGGCGAGCAGCACAGCGGCACCGTCGGCCGTCAGGTGGCTGTTGTCCCATTGCATCGGCACGTTGTCGGCGGCGAAGAGCTGACAGGTGGCGTCGTCGCACATCAGGTCGAGCGTGGAGACAAAGCGGGCGTTCGTGCCGGCGAGGAGCCGGGCCATCTCGGCGTCCAGTCGGCGCATGTCGTCGAGGCGGCTCCACGCGTCGAAGGCCTGCGGCGTGCGGTCGATCATCTCGAGCGCAAGCAGTCGCGGCAGGCTGTTCTCGTACTCGATCACCCTCCCGAGAACGACGACCTCGGCGCCCAGCTTGTTGAGATGCAAGATGGTCGGCCGGAGCCCGTGCAGGTCGTGCATCTCCCAGCGACCGGCGAGGAAGATGTGGTCGAAGCCGCCGCCCGGGAGAAGCTCGTCGAACGCCTTGTCCATCAGGTCGAGGCAAACGGGGGCGCCGTCGGTCAGGATCGTCGGGCGACAACCGGTTGCGCCGATCAGCACGACGGTCGCTTGTGGCCAAACCTTCCGCGCGCCAGCGACGTAGTGCTCGGCGTGGCTGTCGCCAACGAAGGCGACGCGGGGACCTTCGCCGTCGGCCGCGAGGCACGCAGCGGTGTCGTAGTAGCTGGCGTCGTGGTGATGCGCGTCGAAGAGAAAGCAGCGTGGGTCGTCGGTGGGCACCAGATGTCGTTGGTGCTCGGCGATCGCAGCCTGCTCGCGGCTGAACCGTTGCGGCAGGCCGTTCAGGCCGGTGACGGCGACCGCGATGGCGAGCGTGCATGTCGTGCCGGCGGCGGCCGCTGGGAAGATCCGCGCCGGTCGAGCCGGTCGACGTCTGATCGGTGTTTCGACGAGGTGAAAGCTCAGGTACGCGGCAGCGAAGCACGCGACGAGCAGAGCCAGCTCCTCGACCGGGCCCGTCGGACCGTAGGTGACCCGATAGAAGGTGGCGATCGGCCAGTGCCACAGATAGAGGGAGTAGGAGAGGCCGCCGATGAAGAGGGCCAGCGGGTTGGCGAGCAAGAGGGCGGTGAGACGCCCGGTACCGCCGACGCCGGCGACGATGACCGCCGCGGCGCCGAGCGTCGGCACGAGCACGGCCCAGCCCGGGAAGTCCATCCAACGCGAGAAGGCGAGGTAGCCCAACCCGATCGCCGCAAGTCCTGAAAGTGCCAGCAGGTCGCGCGTGAAGGGATAGCGGTCCAGCGCGCCCGTCAGCACGTCGCGTCGGTGGACGACCTGGACCGCGATCAGCGCGCCAAGCAACAGCTCCCAGAAACGCGGGAGCGGCGAGAAGAACGCCATGGCGGTCGAGAAGCGGATGATGACGACGCTCGCCACGAAGCTTGCCAGCGCCATGAACAAGAGCGGGACGGTTAGGTTCTGTGTAACTCTATAAATCAGAAGGAGCACCAAGGGGAATGCAATATAGAATTGTTCTTCGATCGACAGCGACCAAGTGTGCAAGAGTGGTGAGGTCTCGCTGGCGGGATTGAAATAACCATCGAAATTCATAAAATAAAAGTTAGAAATATAGAAATTCGAAAAAACACTGCTCACGGCAAAACGCGCGAATTCCTGCGGGAGCAAGAGAAAAAATCCGGCGATGAAGCAGGCTAGCAGCATGATGAAGTAGGCAGGGAGGAGGCGCCGCATGCGGCGGGCGTAGAAGCGAGCGAAGGAGAAATCGTGCTGGCCAAGCTCGCGCAGAATGATGCCAGTAATGAGGAAGCCGGAAATGACGAAGAAGACGTCGACGCCAATGAAGCCACCAGGCGCGAGGCGCGGTGTCAGGTGAAAGACGAGGACGCCCAGCACCGCGACGGCGCGGAGGCCTTCGATATCCGCCCTATGCGCGACGCCGCGCGAGCCGGGCGAGGTGGCGGCACGGTCTGGCGGTGGCATGTTGTGTCCTCGTCAGTATTCTTTGCTCAGCACTGTCAACACCAGGCGTTGTAGCCGCCGCTCGGCGGTTGGTGCCGGTGCAAAGCCGGCATCATCGGCGCGCGGAGTCTACGATCGCGCCGCGTCCGAACGTTGCGCCACTGTCAGCTCGGATCGACGCTTCGGCGTTGCGGATGCGATCGGCGAAGACGCCGAGTTGCTCCATGCGCTTTAGCAGGAGGCGAGCGCCGGCATGGGTGAGATGGCCGTGGTCCCACTGCATCGGCACGCCTTCCGCCGCGAATACTTGGCAGGTCGCTCGATCGCACATCAAGTCGAGCAGAGACACGTAGGTCGCGTTCTCGTCGGCGAGCGCGCCGCGAAGGAGCGTGTCGACCTCGCGCTTCTGGGCAAGCCAGCTCCAGTAGCGAAACGTCTCCGGCGAGCGATCGAGCTGATCGAAGGCGAGGAGCCGTGGCAGGCTGTTTCGGTACTCGACGATCGGGCCCAAAACCACGACCGGAATCTGCCGCGCCGCGAGGCTGCGGACCGTGTGCTGCAGGCCGAAGAGATCACCGGCGTTCCACTGTCCAGCGAGCACGATCTGGTCGAACCGACCGTTGGGGATCAAGTCGGCGAAAGCACGCTGCATCAGGCCGACGCAAGCCGGCGCACCGGTGGCGTCGACGGTCGGCCGGCAGCCTGATGCGCCGATCAGCGTGACCGTCGCTTGTGGCCAAAGGTGACGCGCGGCCTCGAGATAATGGTGTGCGTGACTATCGCCGACGAAGGCGAGCCGGGGGCCAGGCGCCTCCGGACGCAGGCAGCCGGCAACGTCGTACGCCGCGTCGTCTCGGTGGTGCGCGTCGCCGAGAAAGCAGCGCGGACCCGTCTGCCGGGGCACGTAGCCGAGATGGTCGGCGACGGCCACCTGGTTCGGGCGAAAGCGCTGCGGTAGTCCGTCGCTCACGATCAGCGTCACCGCGACGGTCACGGCCGTCACCGATGCCAGGCCCGCGAGCCGGAAGACGACGGTGGGCCGAGCCAGGGACATCGTCTGGAACGGGACCTCGACGAACCGCCAACTCAGATAGGCGAGCGAGAAGGCGACGACGAGCAAGCTGGCTTCCTCGACGACGCCTGTCGGACCATAGGTTAGGCGGTAGAAGGTGAACAGCGGCCAGTGCCACAGGTAGAGCGAGTAGGAGATCCGGCCGACGAAGCGGGCCAGGGGATTGGTGAGGGTCCAGCCGGTGAACCTGGCCAAGCCGCCGACGCCGGCAAGGATCACCAATGCGGCGCCGAAGGTCGGCGCCAACGCAGGCCAACCAGGAAACTCCGTCGCACGATCGAAGAAGAAGTAGCTGGCCGCGATGAGTGCAAGGCCGATCACGAGCAGGGCGTCGCGCGCCACGGCGTGGACGTCGAGCAGCCGGGAGATCCGCACCGGCGCGTTGAGGGTCAGATAGGCCAGGATTCCACCGGTGAGGAACTGCCAGAAGCGGGTTAGTGGGAAGAAGAAGGCGACGGTCGGATCCACGTCGATCATGACGACGCCGAGCGCGAAGCTCGCCGCTGCCGTCGCCGTCAGCGCCGCCAACAGGTGCAATCGCAAATAGCGGTGCAGGAAGAACAGCAGCGCCGGGAACAGGATGTAAAACTGCTCCTCGACAGACAATGACCATGTATGCAGCAACGGTGATGTCGTGCTCGCAGGATTGAAATAGCCATCGAGAGACATGAAGTAAAAATTAGAAGCGTAAAGCGTCGAGAAGATGCTGATGGTGGCGAAGCGAATGGTCTCTGGCGGTAAAAACAGGACGAGCGCCGTCAGCAGGCAGCCAAGGATCATCGCGAAGTAGGCGGGAAGGAGACGCCGAAGGCGGCGGGCGTAGAAGCGGCTAAACGAGAAGGTGCCGCTGCTCATGTCGGCGAGCAGGAGCCGGGTGATTAGAAAGCCGGAAATGACGAAGAAGACATCGACACCGGCGAAACCGCCGGGCGCGACCCGCGGGACGAGATGGAAGCCGACAACACCGAGAATGGCGACCGCCCGCAGGCCCTCGATGTCGGCACGAAAAGAGCGCTCGTCGGCGCGCGAGAGTGCCGGACCGCCCTGCGCCATTCCGAACTCCCGAGCCGCGGTGAAAGAAGCACGACGTCCGGCTCCTTGTGCCAAAAACGTGCCCGTGGGAGAGCGTCGACGCGGGCCTCAGCGTACCCATTTACGCGACAAATGCGTAATGAAGCAGGAATGAAGGTGCGCCACGCGGCACTCGTGCGGTTCTGATGCTGCGAACCGGCGGGCGGAAGACCGTTGCGGTGAAATCTGGTCGATGCGTCAGGATCCGTCGGCGGTCGCAGCGCGTGCAGATCACCTCGGTGCGAACCATGGCTAAGCTAACGTCGCACTCTTCCGCCAAGCGCGGAATCATCGGCGCGACGAAATGGGGGCCACCCAGTGCCGCTAGGGTGCTTCGTCGTCGATGCGCGAGGCGGGAACGTCCCGCCGACACAGTGAGCCGTGCTTGGCACTTGGTGTCCCAGCAGCGCCCGCTTCGCACCTGACCTCGTATTCCCCGGGCGAGTGCTGGATGCGCTACTCCGCCTCGGTCTTTCGGGCCTTGTCCATGTCGGGTGCGTGCTCAATGTCACGTATTGAATAACTCAGCGTTCAAGCGGCGACGTAGTTGAGGCAACCGAGGCGCTACCGCACTGTCGATATCATCCTTGGTCATACTGGAGGCCGCATTACCCGAGGTTGATATTGTTCATGAAGTTTGTTTGAACGTATTCGAAGCGTGGAGCCGGGCGTGCTGTCGCTGCGCCGCGGGAAAAATGAACTGGGAACGACACGATGGGATTGGCCACCATGACCAACGTGACGACGACGTCGAGCGCGGACGCCCCACCGCCGCTGGTGAGCATTGGTTTGCCGGTCTTCAACGGCGCCAATTACGTGGCGGCCGCCATCGAGTCCGTGCTCGCCCAAACCGTGCGCGATCTCGAATTGATCATCTTCGACAACGCCTCGACGGATTCGACACAATCGATTTGTCAGGACTTCGCGGCGCGCGATCCGCGGGTGCGTTATCATCGCAACCCCGAGAATGTCGGCGCCGGTCCAAACTACGACCTGTGCTTTCATGCGTCGCGTGGCACCTACTTCAAGTGGACGGCGCACGACGACTTGCTCAGCGCGGATTTTCTCGAGAAGACGATTGCCGCGCTGGAGGCCGCGCCGAGGGCGGTCCTGTGCTGCGTCGGTGTCCGCGAGATCGGGCCTGAGGGTGAGGTCATCCGCGAGTACGAGAGCCCCATCGGGGCCGTCGGCGACCGACGGCCGAGCGATCGCTTCGCTGCCCTGATCCTCGATATCCACAACGTCACCGACTTCTTCGGGCTGTTTCGCCGTGATGCCCTCGTTGGTAGCCAGCTCCATGGCACGTATCGCGGCTGCGACCTCGTGCTCCTCGCCGAGATGGCGCTCCGCGGGCCTTTCGTCGCTGTCGATGATCCGGTCTTCCTGCATCGTGAGCACGACGCCCGGTACACGCGGGCAGTCTTTCACGATCGGGCAGCGGCGTCGGCATGGCTGGCGGCGTCGGCGGCTCGAGTCTCGGATATGCAGTTCTCGGCCGCGTACAAGAAGCTCTTTCGCGTCGCGACAACCAATACGGACGGCCTCGGCGAGCGGCTCCGCTGCTACCGTCACCTGCTGCATTGGCTGTTCATCGGCTACAACGGGCGCCGCCTGATGAACGACCAGCTGTGGTCGATGAGCCCGAAGCTGCAGCGCACGTTGCAGTCGGCGAAGCGGGCGGTGTTCGGGGTCTCTCCGGGCGCCCATCATGGTCGCTCCGCAGGTCGCGAGCGCGCTTAGGATTTCGACGGGCGCGCCGCCACGGCTGCGGCCGCGAACGGGAGCGTGACGCAGCGGTGCCGGGCGCGAAATCGCACGACCGGCGCGAACACTGCCATCTCCGCCCACGGCGGTTCACCATCGCCCTTTAGGAAGGCGCTGACGCGCTGCTCCAGCGCGCCGAGATCGGCGATGTTCATCGCGATCCCCGTCCGCGCGACAACCATGCTTGCCGCCTCACACAACAGGCAGCCGCGCACGGCGGCACCGACGGCGACGATGCGATCGCCGTCGAGCTGCAGATCGATCGTGACGCGATCGCCGCAGAGTGGGTTGTCCACGGTCGCGGATCGTTCAGCGTGCATGAGCCGCGGCAGCGCGCGCCCGGCCAGGGCCAGTTGCTGCAGGGCCGCGGCGTAGGGATCTGCGCTCATCGATCGTGGCCCGTCCGCAGGGCTTCGAGGGCGGCGGGCGTGTCGACGTCGACCAAGGCCGCGTCGTCGAGCGGCACCTCGACGACGTGCTGGGCGTTCTCGCCGATCAGATGCCGCGCCCCGACGTCGCCCACGAGCGCCTGAATCGCTGCAAAATGGCGGCGGCCCCAGAGCACCGGGTTGCCGCGTTTGCCGTCGACGGTCGGCACGACGACCGAGCGGCCCGAACCAGGTGCGAACGCGGCGATGAGCTGGTTCATGTGCTGGTGGGTCAGCTTCGGCATGTCGCCGAGGCAGACGAGGACGCCGTCGATGTCGTCGGCGATGGCGCTCAGGCCCGCCTGCAGCGAGGTCGCGAGGCCGTTCGCGTAGGCGTTGTTATTGACGAAACGGACTGCCCGGCCGGTAAGCGCAGCCTCGACCCGGTCGCGCTCGTGCCCGGTTACCACGACGGTCTCGACAGCGCGCGAGACGAGCGCCGCGTCGACGGCATGGGCGAGGAGTGGTTTCGAGCCGAGCTTCGCGACGAGCTTGTTGAGCCCGCCCATGCGCTGGGCGCGGCCGGCGGCGAGGACGACGCAAGCGACGCGTGGCCTCGTCGGCAGCGGCGCTCCTTCGCGCGGCTGTGGCCGGCTCTCGATCTCGCCGAGTAGGCCGCCGACGCCGAGCCCCATGATGTCCGCACTGTCGACCCGGAGACCGGCGGCTAGCCGCCGCAGCACCCAGTCGAAGCCGTTCAGCTTGGGTGAGCGCGCACAGCCGGGAAGGCCGATGACGGCCGTGCCTGCTCGATCCGCGAGCAGCAGCAGGTTGCCCGGGTCGACGGGCATGCCGAAGTGCAGCACGCGGCCGCCGGACGCCTCGATTGCGGTCGGGAGCACGTCCAGCCGATCCGCGATCGCCGAGGCGCCGGCAAGAAGCAGGACGTCGACCGCCGGCACCTGGTCGAGCGTCGCGGCGACGCTCACCGCGTCGTGCGAACACCGGGCCTCACCGAGCAGCCGCCCGCCGACGGCGCGGACCCGATCGCGGGTGATCTCCGCGGTCTTGTCGAGGACGCTCGCTTTCAGCCCGGGCAGCGTGGTCTGCACGAGGAAGGCGCTGATGCCGCGGAAGGCATGGACCCGCAGGGGCGGTTCGGTGCGTCCCAGCTTGGCCTCGGCCGTGGTCACGAGGCGGTCCGGGACGGCGAACGGGATGATCTTCACCGTGACGACAAGCTGGCCGGGCTGGACAGGCGCGAAGTCGGGAAGCGTCGCAACCGTCAGCGCCTCATCAATGCCGTTGACGGCGTCGATGAGGCCGGCGTCGACGCGCAGGACGCCGGCGTGCTGGGCGAAGAGATTGGCCCGACCCGTGAACGCCGCGCGCGCCTCCAGGCCGCCGCGGGCGAGGGGGCCGGCCAAGCGCGCCGCCGCCTCGTCCTCGGCGACGTCGCCGATCTCCAAGCGGCAAGCGGTGACCGACGCCACGCCCGCGAGGCTCAGCGCGTGCACGTCCTTGCTTCCTAGCACGTGCCCTTTCTTCAGTGTCAGACCGTCGCGGCGCACCGCGTGTGCGAGGACCGCGCCCTCGGCCTCGGCCACGGGCATCGTCGCATATCTCATGGCCGACGCAGCGCCGCCGTCATCTGCGCCATCACCGAAATCGCGATCTCAGCCGGGCTGACGGCGCCAATGGCGAGGCCGGCCGGGCCGTGGATGCGCGTAAGCGCAGCTTCCGGCAAACCGGCGGCGCGCAGGCGCTCGAGGCGCGCAGCGTGGGTGCGTTTCGAGCCCAGCGCCGCGATGTAGAAAGCCTCGGAGCGAAGTGCTGTCACCAGCGCCGGGTCGTCGATCTTGGGGTCGTGGGTGAGGGCGACGACGGCGGTCCGTGCGTCGGGTTGGAGCGCCGCGAGCGCTTCGTCCGGCCAATCGTGGCGCAGCGCCACGTCTGGAAATCGCGCCGCTGACGCGAAGGCGCGCCGCGGATCGATGACGGTGACGGCATAGTCGGCGATGCGCGCCACGGGCACGAGCGCCTGGGCGATGTGGACCGCACCGACGACGACAAGCCGCAGCGGCGGCTTGAAGGCTTGGACGAACCAGGTCGCGCCGTCGGCCTCCACCTTCGCCCCGGCGCGCCCGGCGCGGAGCAGCGTCAAGGCTGCGCTGGCGATGTCGTCCGGCCAGGCGTCACCCACTCGGAGCGCGCCATCGATCCAAAGCGCCTGGCGGTTGTCGTCGAGGCGGCGCGCGAGAACCGCTGGCCGCGCTCGTGCGCGTGCTTCGTTGAGTGCAGCGAGCACGTCGGGGGTCATTCGATCGCCTCGACCCAAACTTCGACGGTGCCGCCACAAGCGAGCCCGACTGCCCAGGCAGTGTCGTCGTCGACCCCGAAGGAGAGGAGCCGGGCCGGCGCGCCGGCAATGATCTCAAGCGCCTCGGTGACGACCGAGCCCTCGATGCAGCCGCCCGAGACCGAGCCGACCATCCGCCCGTCCTCGGCGATGGCGAGCATCGACCCGACGGGGCGTGGCGATGATCCCCATGTCGCGACAACCGTGGCCAGCGCCACGCGCTCGCCGTCAGCGCGCCATTCAGCGATCTGTTCGAGAACGTCGTCGGCCATGGTCTAGACTACCTGCCGTTCGCTCATGTCGACCCAACGGCGCATCGGCCCTCGCTTCCCCGGGGGTTTGCTGAGTATGTGGGCGAGCTGTTTCAAACTTTCGAGATTGTGCACCGAATAGAGGGCATCAACGTGGCGGACGAGCGCGCGCGCACCGGCTGCAAGCGGCGCGTAGCCGTCGAAGCGCAGCAGCGGGTTGAGCCAGATCGTTAGCCTGCAGCTCCGCTGCAGTCGGGCGATCTCGGTCTCGAGGCCGCAGCCGGCGTCCCGGTCGAGGCCGTCGGTGATGAGCAGGACGACCGCGCCCTGGCTCAGTACCCGACGCGCCCAGTGTCGGTTGAACGTCGCGAGCGAGGCGCCGATCCGGGTGCCTCCGGACCACTCGGTGGCTGTGCGGCCGACGCGTGCCAGGGCGAGGTCGACGTCGCGATGACGGAGCTGTCGGGTGACGTTGTTGAGCGACGTGCCGAACAGGAATGTATGGGTGCGCTCGCGCTGGTTCGTCAGCGCGTGCAGGAAATGGAGAAGCAGGCGGGCATACCGGCTCATCGAGCCCGAAATGTCGCAGAGAACGACAAGGGGTGGCTGGCGCGGTGTCTGCTCCTGTCGCGCGAGATCGATGCCGGCGCCGCCGGCGCGGAGCGAGCGTCGCAGCGTGCGTCGCATGTCGACCCGCCGTCCCCCCGGATCCGGCGCCAGACGGCGGGTGGCCGCCGCTGCGAGCGGCAGGGCGAGGCGCCGCACTGCCTGTCGCGCTTGGCGTTCCTCTTCTGCCGTCATCGCCTCGAAGTCCTTCGTCGCGAAGGCACGGCTGGCCGCGTAGGTCAGCGCCGCGTCACGCTCCGTAGCGCTCGCGGTCGGCGCATTGACGGCGTCGCCCTTGGGACGCGGCACCAGGGCGGCGGCGACGCGGTGTCCGACGTCGTGGCGTTCACCGTCTTCGGTAGGCTGCCGTGTGAGACCGCCAAACCTCGCATCGAGGCTTGGATCGCGCCAAAAGGCTTGGAACGCTTGGTCAAATAGCTCGCGCTGCTCGGGGCGGGTGACAAAGACGGCAAACAGGGTCCAGTAGACATCATCCCGCGTGCGCAGGCCGGCGGCCGAGAGTGCCCGAAGCGCGTCGAGCGCCTGGCCGGTGCCTATGGGCAGACCTGCCGTCCGGAGCACGCGCGCGAAATGGACGACGTTGCTGGCGAGATGCCCGCCCGCCGACAACGCCGGTGCCGCCGCATCGGCCATCTCAGGCGTCGATCTCGTGCCGCATGTCGGCCAGAATCCGTGCTGCCTCGTTGCCCCGAACCTTCGCGATATCGTCTTGGTACTTCAGCAGCGCGCCGAGCGTGTCGTCGATCGTTTCCGGGTTCAGCGTGACACAGTCGAGCGTATGCAGCGCGCGTGCCCAGTCGAGGGTCTCGGCGACGCCCGGCGCCTTGAACAGGTCCTCTCGGCGCAGGCGGTCGACGAAACCGATGACCTCGCGCGACAGCCGGTCGGCGACGTCGGGCAGCCGCAGACGGACGATCTCCAGTTCGCGGTCCGCTGTCGGGTAGTCGACCCAATGGTAGAAGCATCGTCGCCGCAGCGCGTCGTGGACGTCGCGGGTCCGGTTGGAGGTGATGATGACGATCGGCGGGCTGGTCGCCTTGAACGTGCCAAGCTCAGGCACTGTGATCTGGAAATCCGCCAACGCCTCGAGGAGAAACGCCTCGAACGGCTCGTCGGCCCGGTCCAGCTCATCGATCAACAGCACCGGTGCGTCGGCGCCTTGCGAATCGAGCGCCTGGAGAAGCGGCCTGCGGATGAGAAACGCCTCGGCGAAGATGTCCTTGGCTAGGGCCGTTCGATCACTGGCGCCGGCCGCCTCGGCCATGCGGATCTCGAGCATCTGGCGCGCGTAGTTCCACTCGTAGACGGCCGAGGACACGTCCAGACCCTCGTAGCACTGGAGCCGGACCAGCCGACGGTCCAGCACCTTGGCCAGCACCTTCGCGATCTCCGTCTTACCTACGCCGGCCTCGCCCTCGAGCAGCAAAGGGCGTTCAAGCGCGAGGGCAAGGTGAACGGCCGTCGCGAGCGGCCGGTCCGCGACATAGTCGCCCGTGGCGAGCAGGGCTTGCGTGTCGTCGATCGAGCGGAGCATGTTGGCTTTCAAAGCAGCGCGTGGGTAGTGGTGACGGCTGTGCCGGCCGCTGACAAGCGCAGCGTTGCAGGGCGTCGCGCGGGCTGGCGGTCCGGGCGTGTCGGCGCCGTGAGGGACGGACATGGCGGACGATGGCGGTGAGGATGCGCGGGCCTGGTTGGTACGTTGGCACGACATGACGACGCCGCAGGCGGAGGTCGATGCCGCCGTGGCGGCCGCCCGTGCGCGGGTGCGTGCCCTTGACGCCGCCGCCGCGCGTCTCGGCGTCGACGACGATCCGTGGCGATGGCGCGCGGTTCTGCGGGCCCGAGCCCCCGAGCGGCCGTGAGCGAGATCGCGAGCATCGACGATGCCGCCGCCGCCCTCAGGGCGCGTCGGGTGTCGGCGACGGAGCTAGCCGCAACGGCCGACGCCGCGCTCGCCCGTCTCGACCCGGAGCTGCACCTGCTCGTCGCCGCGGAGCCGGACCGTGCCACTGCCCAGGCGACGAGCGCACAGGCGGCGATCGACCGGGGTAACGACGCACCGCTCGTCGGCGTGCCGATGGCGCACAAGGACATGTTCTATCGGGCCGGCCGCATCAGCGCATGCGGCTCGGCGATACTAGCGGCGCATCGCCCGACGACGACAGCGACCGTGCTGGAACGACTCGACGCTAGGGGCGCTGTCGACGTCGGCCGGCTGCAGATGGTCGAGCTCGCGCTCGGCGTCACCGGTCACAACGTGATCACCGGCACGCCACGCAACCCTTGGGATCCGGATCGGATCACAGGCGGCTCGTCGAGCGCGTCGGCGGCCGCCGTCGCCGCCGGCTGTGTCTTTGCCGCGCTCGGCTCGGATACGGGGGGCTCGATCCGCATCCCGGCGAGCTGCTGTGGTCTGGTCGGCCTCAAGCCTACCTACGGGCGTGTCAGCCGGTTTGGCGCCATGCCCCTCGCCGGCTCCCTCGACCACGTGGGAGCGCTGTGCCGCACGGTGCGTGACGCAGCCTTGATGCTGCAAGCGCTTGCCGGCCACGACCCGAACGACCCGCTCAGCGTCGATACGCCCGTCCCGGACTATCTCGAAGGTCTCGAGTCGGGGGTCGCCGGTTCTGTCCTGGCGGTGCCGCAGCCGAGCGACCTCGCCGGCGTCGCAGCACCGGTGCTCGCCGCCTTCGACGAGGCGATGCAAGTCTTCGAGCGTCTGGGTTGTCGGCTCCGTCCGGTGTCGCTGGACTGGCTGGACCCCGCCAACGACGTGGCGACGGTGACGATCGGCGCCGAAGCGGCGGCCGTGCACGCGACCGCGATGAAGGAGCGCCCCGAGGCGTTCGGCGCCCAGACGCTGGCGCGGATGCGCTCGGGGCTGTTCATCCCGGCGACGCGATATCTTCAGGCGCAGGCGCTCCGGGCGCGGCTGCTCGACGAGGTCGCCGACCGGGCGCTGTGCGGCGCGGATGCGCTGCTGGTGCCGGCACTCGAGACGCCCGTGCCCACGATTGCGGAGAGCGACGTCGGCGCGAACCCTGGCTTCCAACAAGAGCTGTTGCGCTTCGCCCGCTGGTTTCGACCGTTCAACGTCCTGGGCCTGCCGGCGCTGGCCATGCCGATCGGCACGGATACAAATGGCTTGCCGATTGCGGCCCAGCTCGTCGGCCATCCCTTCGCCGAGGCGCGCGTGCTGCAGGTCGCGCGCAGCTTCGAGCGGGCTACGGCCTTGACGGGGCGCCGCCCGCGGGTGGCGGCGGGGGCGCTGTGGTGAGCGAGCGGGTCCGCTACCGCATCGCCACTGGCGAGGACGACCTGGTCGCGCTCTGTCAGGATCTGGTTCGCATTCCGAGCGAGAACCCGCCCGGCAAGGAGTACCGGGCGGTCTGCGAGCTCGTCGGGGAGCGCCTCCGCAAGCGCGGCTTCGCGATTCACTACGCGCGGGCCGAAGGCGTCCTCGGCGACAGCGAACGCCACCCCCGCTGGAACGTCGTGGCGCGGTTCGAGAGCGGTCGGCCTGGTCCGACGGTGCACTTCAACAGCCATGTCGACGTGGTTGCGCCCGGCCAAAGCTGGACCCGCGAGCCCTTCGGTGGCGACCTCGAGGAAGGGCGCATCTACGGCCGCGGCACCTGCGACATGAAGGGCGGCCTCGCTGCCAGCATCGGTGCGGTCGAGGCCTTGATCGCGGAGGGTTGCCTTACGAGAGGTGCCGTCGAGGTCTCGGCGACGGCGGACGAGGAATCCGGCGGCCATGCCGGCGTCGCCTGGCTCTGCGAGCAGGGCTGGTTCGCGCCGGAGCGTGTTGACCATGTCGTCATCCCCGAGCCCTTCAATCGCGAGCGCGTTTGTCTCGGCCATCGCGGCGTCTGGTGGGCCGAGATTGAGACGCTCGGGCACATCGCCCACGGCTCAATGCCGTTCCAGGGCGACTGTGCCGTCCGCCACGCGGCGGCCTTGATCGCGCGGCTCGAGGCAGCGCTGTGGCCGAAGCTTCGCTCGCGCCGCACGGCGACGCCCGTCATCCCCGACGAGGCACGCCAGGCGACGCTCAACATCGCTGCCGTCCACGGCGGCCTGCCCGAGCGCATCGACGGGCTGCCGACGCCGCTCGTTCCTGACCGCTGCCGGCTCGTTCTCGACCGCCGCTACCTGGTCGAGGAGAGCCGGGCATCCGTCGTGCAGGAGGTTGTCGAGATCCTGGACGCGTTGAAGGAGGAACGCGCGGGCTTCGACTACACCGTTCGCGAGCTGATGCACGTGCCGCCGACGGCGAACGTTGCGTCGGCGGCGACACCCCGCGCTTTCGCGCGTGCCGTCAAGGCGGTTGAGGGCGTTGAGGCACGCTTCGTCGCGTCGCCCGGAACCTACGATCAAAAGCACGTCCACCACATCGCCGGCGTCACCGACTGCATCGCCTACGGTCCCGGTCACTTGCACCTGGCGCACCAACCGGACGAATACGTGGAGGTTCGGGACCTGGTGAACGCGGCGACCGTCATGGCCCTGGCAACGGACGACCTGCTCGGGCGTGCGACGTGACCAGACCCGGAACCTGCAACGCGCTCACTGACGTCCGCGGGCTCACGGTTGGCCACAGCCAGCACGCCACATGGCCCACCGGCGCTACGGTCGTCGTCGCCGATCGTCCTGCCGTGGCCGCGGTCGACCAACGTGGCGGCGCACCCGGCACGCGCGAGCTCGCACTTCTGGAGCCGGGCTGCCTCGTCGAGCGGGTCGACGCTGTGGTCCTCGCCGGCGGGTCCGCCTTCGGACTGGCCGCTGCGGACGGGGTCGTCGACGGGCTTGCTGCGGACGGGCGCGGGTACGCTGTCGGGCGGGCGCGGGTGCCAATCGTACCGGCACTTATTCTCTTCGATCTGAGGTTCCCGCCGCACCGGCGCGAGTGCGCGGCCTACGCGGCGTTGGGTCGGCACGCCTACGACAGGCGCGGGCCGGCGGTGGGGCTAGGTAGTGTTGGCGCTGGCCGCGGCGCCGTCTGCGGCGCGCTCAAGGGCGGGATCGGCTCTGCTTCCATCGTCGACGATCGAAGCGGTGCGACGGTGGCCGCGCTCGCGGCTGTCAACGCCTGTGGTTCGGCGGTGATCCCCGGGACCCGGACCCTCTGGGCTTGGGCCTTTGAGCGGGACGGTGAGTTTGGCGGGCAAGCTCCGCCCGCAGCGACCGCTGCGCTCGATCTCGACCTCGACGGCGACGGACTACCCGGCGGGCACACGACGCTCGTCGTGGTCGCCACCGACGCGGCCTTGGACCGGGCCCAGACCAAGCGGGTTGCCATCATGGCCCAAGACGGTTTCGCCCGAGCGCTGCGTCCGGTGCACACGCCATTCGACGGCGACAGCATTGTGGCTCTGGCTGTCGGCGAGGGTCCGAGCGTCGAGGCCGGTGTCCTCGGCCGCCTCGGCGCGCTGGCCGCCGACGTGACCGCACGCGCCATCGCCCGCGGCGTCGTCGAGGCGACGGCGCTAGGCGAGGTTGCCGCCTATCGTGACCTGCCGCCCGATTGAGAGTCACGCCGGCTGCGTCCAGATTTCGTATCTTAATTGACCATTCAGGCGATTGACCGCATGTCTTCGTGCGGTGTGGCAACTGCCGCCGGAGTGGCCCTTGGCCTCTACCCGACGCCGACCCTCAGCACGTCAGCAAAACCGCCGGCGTGTACCGGCCGCCCGCAGCCAGCCGCGGGGCCAGCCTCGGCGCCTAGGCCGTTGGCTCGGCCTGACCTTGCGCGCTGGCGCGACGCTCGTGTTCGTGGCCATCCTCGGCTGGGTTGTCCTGTTCTACGCCTATGCGCCGGCGCTGCCCGACACCGAAGCGCTGTTCAACGCGCCGCCGCGGCCGGGCGTAACCTTCGTTGCGGCTGACGGCGGCATTCTCGCTCGGCGCGGGGCCTATCAGGAGCGCTTGCACGCGCTAGACGATGTGGCGCCCTCGCTGATCGACGCGGTGATCGCCACCGAGGATCGGCGATTCTACCTGCATTTCGGCCTCGACCCGCTTGGTCTCGCCCGAGCGCTAATCGCCAACCTGCGCGCCGGCAGCGTCGTGCAGGGGGGCAGCACCATCACCCAGCAGCTCGCGAAGAACCTGTTCTTGACGCACGAGCGATCGATCGATCGCAAGATCCGGGAGATGATCCTCGCGGTTTGGCTCGAGACACGCCTGACCAAGGACGAGATCCTGACCCTCTACCTCAATCGGGTCTATCTCGGCGCCGGCGCCTACGGAGTCGAATCGGCGGCGCAGCGCTACTTCGGTAAGTCGGCGCGTGAGCTGACGGTTGCGGAGAGCGCGCTGATCGCTGGCTTGCTCAAGGCGCCGTCACGGTTGGCGCCGACCACCAACCTTGAGGCGGCGAATGCCCGGGCGCGGGTCGTGCTGCAGGCGATGGTCGAGGCGGGCCGGCTCGACCGTGCGACCGCCCAGGTCGCCGCGCTGAGCCCGGCGGCGCCCGTGGCCTACGCGGATGCGGGCGACGTCGGCTGGTTCCTCGATTGGGTGACGACACAGTTGCCGGAAGGTTGGGAGGAGGAAGCAAGCAACCTTGTCGTGCGGACGACGTTGGATCGAGAGCTGCAACGGGCGGCGAGCGCGATCGTGCGCGCTCGGCAGGCGGCCGACGGGCCAACGCTAGGCGTGAGCCAGGCCGCCGATGTCGCCATTGACCGACAGGGTCGTGTTCGGGCCATGGTCGGCGGCAGCGACTACCGAGAGGCGCCCTTCAACCGCGCCGTGGAAGCGCGTCGCCAGCCCGGATCGGCGTTCAAGCCGATCGTCTACCTGGCGGCCCTGCAGACCGGCTGGCGCCCCGAGATGCGTGTCGTCGATGCGCCTATCGACCTCGGCGGCTATCAACCGACGAACTACGACGGACGCTATCTGGGGGAGATGACGCTGCGCGAGGCTTTCGTCCGCTCCCGCAACACGGTGGCGGTTCGTCTGCTCGAGGAGGTCGGCCGTCGGCGGGTCATCGCTACGGCGCAAATGCTAGGCGTTGACGGCGATCTGCCGGCCAAGGCGTCGCTCGCGCTCGGCACCGGTGAGACGACACTGCTCGAGCTGAGCGCCGCCTACACGCCGTTCATCACCGGCGGTCGGTTGGCGGCGCCGAGCGGCGTGGTGCGGGTGGAGGCTGGCGGCGAGGTCTTGGCCGAGGTCGTCCCCGACGCCGGAGCGCCGTTCATCTCGGACGACGTTGTCGCGATGATGGATCGGATGATGAAGGGCGTCGTCAGCCAGGGCACCGGCCGTCGTGCCGACCCCGGCGACCGTGACGTCGGCGGCAAGACTGGCACCAGCCAAGCGTGGCGCGACGCTTGGTTCGTCGGCTACAGCAACGACCTCATCGTCGGCGTCTGGGCGGGCAACGACGACAACACGCCGATGCAGCGGGTGACCGGTGGCTCGCTCCCCGCCGAGATCTTCGCCGCGGTGATGCGCGCTGCACCGCCGCCCGCAGCGCCGGTGCCGCTGCAAAGTCCCAGGCCTGAGACGCAGGTTGCCGAGCGGGGCGTGCTCGAGCGAGCCAGCGACGCGACCAGCGACGCGGTCGCGGAGGGCACCGAAATTCTCGACGGGTTCTGGTCGTGGCTGGCCGCCAACGCGCGTCGCCCGGACCCGGACCGTGTCGGCGGCGACGACTGACGGCAGACGCGGACGTCGGAGCCGATCCGTCGCCTCCGCGAGCGCTAACCTCGACGGCGCAGCGCCTTCCAAAGGTGGCTGAGCAGCCAGACCGGGACGACGATGATGGCGCCGAGTAGCGTGTAGCCGACCAGATCGCCGCCGGAATCGACGAGCTGGCCCAAGACCTGCCGCGCGAACTCGAAGGCTGCGGTCAGCGCTGCGCGGGCGCGCTCGATCAGGTCCCCTGGCTGCAGCTCGAGCCAACGCAGCACCAAGCCGACGACGAGCGAGGCGAGAAGCAGACGGACGACGGTGCCGACGCGCACCCGAACCTCTCAATGCAGTCGCTGGAGCAGCAGTCAGGCTAGCCGTAGGGTGGCGGGGGGCCAAGCGCTCGTGCGTCCGGGCTTCACAGGAACGCCGGCGCATGGCACACGCCGCCGACATCCTGATCAGCTCGAAACGTCCGATGGCCGAACCGCTCGCGGGGCTCAGCCGCCTCGCCGCAGACACCGACCTGTTCATCATCGACCTCTGGGGCGTCGTGCACGGCGGCGTTGAGCCGTTCCCAGGCGTGGTCGAGACGTTGCAGGCGCTGCGGGCGGCGGACAAGCGGGTCGTGTTCGTCAGCAACGCACCGGTCCGCAGCCGGCACATCGCACGACATCTCGAGGAGATGGGGTTGGGTCGTGCCTACGACGCGCTGCTCACCTCGGGCGAGATGACTTGGCGGCACATGACCACACGGTATGCCGAGAAGCGCTACCATGGCATCGGCCCATCTTGGGCGCGGCTGCTGCACGACGACCTGCCGCACGCGGCGGCCGGCCTCGATGAGGCCGATCTTCTGCTGGTCGTTGGCTTGGCCGATGGGAAGGCCCGTGCCGAAGAACACCACGTTGAGCTCGAGGCCGCGCGGGCCCGCGATCTGCCGCTGGTCTGTGCCAATCCCGACCGGGTCATCGTCGTGCAGGACGGAACCTACAGCGTTTGCGCAGGTGCCCTTGCCGACCTCTATGTCGACCTGGGCGGCAAGGTTGATTGGCTCGGCAAGCCAGAACCGGAGATCTTCAGGGACGCCGCGGCATCGGTCGGTATCGAGGATCCGTCGGGGGTGGTTGTCGTCGGTGACGGGCTGCCGACGGACATCCAGGGAGCTGCGGCCTTCGGCTGCCGCAGCGTGCTGGTGACCCGCGGCATCCACGCGCGCGACCTCGGCCTCGTCGCCGGCGAGGAGGCGCCGGCCGAGGCGCTGGAGGCGGTGCTGGCCGCGCACCCGGCTCGTCCGGACTTCGTCATGGCGACGCTTCGATGGTAGGCGCTGAGGGCGTGTCGAGGCTGGACGACGAGCAGCGGCGGCTCGCCGAAGCCAAGGTTTGGTGCGCAGTCGAGGCACAGAAGCTGGCCGCGCGGTTCGCGAAGGCGCCGCCGACGCGGCCTGTCCTGTTCGAGACCGGTTACGGGCCCTCGGGTCTGCCTCACATCGGCACGTTCGGCGAGGTCTTTCGAACGACGATG